>CALWLV010000104.1 GCA_944381595.1 uncultured Roseburia sp. | reverse complement strand
TTTTTCAAGGCATAGTACCCGCTATGTCCAATGTTTATGTCCATTTCTCGTAAATTTCTTTTCCTGCACGATATTCAGTTGTCAAGTTTCGATTAGAATCTCATTTATTGAGATTCCGAGAAGTTATATAATACACCCGTTTTCATATGTTTCATTCTGATTATTATAACAGATTTTAACATTTTTTCCAATACTTTTTTATTTTATTTATATGCGAAAAATACCAGAAATGTTTCTGGTATCTCTCAAAACAATTAATATTGAGCTTCATAAGCAAGTAAGTCGGAATAATTTGTTACCTTTGCTTTTGCACCGGAATCCAAATCATTATAAAGTGTTCTGGCATTTTTAATCTGTCTTTCCGGTTTGGAAGAGGTTGGTATCTCATTGATTGCATCAATGACAGACTGTGCCTTTTCCTCGTAGGACTGCGGTGTTGTGCTGGAAGATTCTGTTCCTGCCAGATGATAACAAATCACCGGCATTCCTTTCTCCACATAAGGGAACAGTGCCTTTGCAAAATTATATGGTAAATTCACACATCCATGAGAACCTACTCTGCGATATAAATTTCCACCCAAAGCTTCCTGCCATGTGGCGTCATGCAATCCAATATCCTGGTTAAACGGCATCCAGTAAGAAACCATTGTTTCATAAGTTTCACCGCGAAGTGTAGCGTATTTTTCCGTATAGGTTACCGCATAGGTTCCTGCCGGAGTTTCATGACCATTTGGCAATCCGGAAACAAAGTCTGACTCCATAATCTTTTGTCCGTCTACATATAAAAACAAATGTTGGGCGGTCAGATTGATTTCTATATAGGTGTCACCATAGTCCTTCTCACCATAAGCAGCTGCTTCCTGGAAATAAACCGGTGTTCTCTCCCCGCTCTTTCCTTCTTCAATCATTGCTTTCAGCTGAGCTGCTTCCTCTTCCCGATTCAGCCACCATCCATAGTCTCCGCCCTCAATGGTGACTTCTTTTCCATAACTGGTCATAAAGGTTCTGGTACCAAAGATGGTATTGTGCTTCCACCCCAGATAATTTACAAATTCTGTAATTCTGTCATCCTGCAGGGAAACCGTATAATTATCATAATCAATCGTCAACCAGCCACATATATCTTTACCACTCAGGGTTTCTGTTTCTTCCCCAAATTTATAGGTAATATTCACGTTTGCATATTGGTTCAGCTTTTCATAAAAAGCGTTCAGCTCCTGATTATCGGAAGTAATCTCCGGAGCCACATAACAATTTTCCAAACTGGCGGTTTCATCTAATTTTAAAACAGCGTCTTTGAGTACCTGCTCTACCTTACTTTCATCCGCCTTATTTCCTTCGACTTCCTCAATCAGCTGAAACTTCCCGTCATTCTCGTTATACTCCTGTACATAAGCATTCTGCGGTTCTGTCACAAAATCCTCCGAGAAACATTGAAGATTGTCCATCATGGTCTTCCATTTTTCTTCATCATACTGGGTAAGTTTTTCTATTTCATATTCCTGACCTCTCCCCACAATCCATTTTCCACCTTGCTGACTTTCAAAGATTTCTTCTAACTGCCCCTCTTCTTCCAAAGTCAGTCCTATCTGAGCACCGGTAATTGTCTCTTTTACATTCTTACCGTCTCCATCTCTCTCTTCTATGACAAGCTCATAATCCTGTATTCTTTGATTTATTTGATTTACTGTCATATGGGAGACATCGATTCCATTCAGTTTCGTTCCTTTCATAAAATGAGACGAGTAGTAATTCTCGCCAATAAAAAAACCTGCTACTGCTGCGATTAGCAGTACTGCTGTAGTCGAAATAATACAAATAATCAGAATTTTCTTCTTATTTGGCTTTTTCCCAACTTCTGTGTCCATGTTATCCTCCCAAATTATTGAAATATATAAATTTTATGTAACGTTATTATATACTCATTTTGTCGAAAAAAGCAATAGTTCTTTTGCATATTTTTTAATACTTGACTTTTCAGATTTTTGTA
Source organism: uncultured Roseburia sp. (assembly GCA_944381595.1). Lineage (GTDB taxonomy): Bacteria > Bacillota > Clostridia > Lachnospirales > Lachnospiraceae > CAG-303. The sequence continues at coordinate 7,509 of CALWLV010000104.1, read as the reverse complement.
GTATAATTGTATCTCAGATTGAGTATTCAAATCTTCGGGGCGTAGCACAGTTTGGTAGTGCGCTACGTTCGGGACGTAGAGGTCGCAGGTTCAAATCCTGTCGCCCCGATTTATGAACAGAAAGGACAGCTTTTTCATACGAAAGCTGTCCTTTCTGCATATTCCTTTCTATGTTACATTTTCTTTCCAACTCATAGATGAAGGTTCTCGATAATCCGTAAGTTCTCCCTGCATTTGGAAATATTTTCCCAGATATCTTGTTACCTTCTCTGCTCCATTGATATTAAGATGATCACCCCCGTCCCTTGTGTCTTTTTTCCAGTCAATTCCCACTTCCATCAGATTCAAATCCAAATAGGATACCTGGTTTTTTTCTGCCCATTCCATGACTCCGTTATGTTTTGCATAGGTCCAGTTTTTAGCAGACGGTACACTTACAAACATCAGTCTTGCATTTTCTTTCTGACACAACTGATAGATTTTATCTAAATAAGTTTTTGTCTCACTGTCAAGTTGTTTCTTCTTGTCCGTCGCTCCCATATAATCTCCACCCTTATATGGTTTCACATCTTTGGATGGCTTAAACCCCTTGTACTCCTCTTCTCCTGTCTCGGCATGTCTGCCAAGAAAAATCTTCCATCTGGAATGATACTGGAGTACCGGGAAACATTGAGAGAAAAATTGCATGGTATCTCCCTCTGATTTTGAATCCGCATATATTCCGGCATACCGGAACAGACAATTGGTTTCAAGAACCACCACTTTCGGTGATTGTCGTTCAAAACAAGCACTTAAAATGGCATAAGTATCACACAAACGCTGTGCAGATGTCCCCACAACATAAGATGTAAATCCATATTCCGAAAATAACTGTTTCGGAGAAAAGGAAGAATAACATTCACTGTCCCCTGCAAAAATAAGATCAATGGAATTTTCTTTTTCCTTTTCCAATGCACATTTTTTCTTATTCACTGCCAGCGTATTATACTGTTCCTGTTTTGGTATAAACAGGACGGATGCAAGACTCATCAATACTGCCAGTCCTGTGAGGAACAAAAATCCTCTTATTATCCTTCTACCCATAGATTCAGACTCCTTTTGTTCTAATATCCTGCATAAATCATATCTACAACGGTATAGCCGCTTCCATATGCTCCGAAAATGACAACAATCATAATCACTGCATACCAAAATCCCCATCGAAGCGGAGTTTTCCACCGTCCTGTCATCTCCCGAATGCTCTCATTCTTCTCATGAAGCAAATCTACAACCCAAACAAGTAAAATTCCCACTACAGCCACACCAAAATCATACTGATCCATGCCAAGCCGAAACAATTTATCCAGAAGTTCTGAGATATGAAAATCGGTAATCATTTTTCCAAGCATAACAAATCCGGCTGATACACTTTCTGCCCGGAAAAACATTTCCCCAATGTTCACAATCAGAAATAATTTGACCACTGCAAAGATGTGATATCCTGTTCCGTCTCTCTTTATATGTAATTTTGCCAGTAATCGGTCCGTTGGTTCCTGTAAGATATTTTCCAGAAAAATCAATACAAAATAATACATTCCATAAAAAATATAGGTCCAGTATGGTCCATGCCATAATCCATTGCAGGTCCATACACAAAACAAGGCTATGGAAGGTGCCACAAATTTACTGATATTTCTGCCAAATCGATTTTTTACTTTTTTTGCAAGATTTTTCACTGGTTTTGCCAGTGAAACCGGATAAAAAATATAATCTTTAAACCATGTGCCAAGGGTAATATGCCAGCGGTGCCAGAAATCGGACGCACTGGTTGCAAAAAACGGCTGTCTGAAATTTTCCGGCAGGCATACGCCAAAAATCTGACCTGTACCCATGATAATGTCCATACATCCGGAAAACTCCATATATAACTGTAAGGTAAATGCCAAAACGCCAAATGCAATGACAGAACCATCATATTCCATATAATTTCCAAAAACTTTGGATGCTACCGGAGCAATCCGGTCTGCAATCACAATTTTTTTTAACAATCCGTATATAATTCTCTGATAACCGGATTTCAAATTTTCGTAAGAAACAGCTTTTCCTGACCACAGCGCTTCCGCAGTCTGTGAAAACCGGCTGATTGGTCCTTCCATAATCTGTGGAAAGAAGCTTAAATACAATGCTATCTTTGCAATATTCTGCTCTGCTTTCGTATTTCCCCGATACACATCTGTCATATAAGAAATCGTTTGAAGTGTGTAATAAGAAATTCCAACAGGGACTAAAAATTCTATTGTTTCATATTCCCAGTGAAATGACAATGCATTCAACAATGCAGATATATTTTCTCCAAAGAAATTGAAATATTTTAATACCAGCAAAATGGTTAGCTGAACGAAAATGCCAAGTGCCAAAACATATCTTTTCTTTCTGACACGTTCTTTCTGTGATAATCCTTCTCTTTCATTTATTTTGTCCAACCATAACCCTATGTCATGACACATGAGAGTTGCTGCCAGTAGATAGACAATCAATTTACCACTAAGCATCCAAAAGAAAAGATAATCTGCTGCCAAAAGTGTCATCCACCTGAATTTCTGCGGGGTCAACTGGTAAATCAGTATGACCGCCGGCAGAAATACTGCAAAATAAGCAATCAGGTGATATGCCATGATTATTCTCCCTTCAAACGCTGAATCATTGCCATCAGGCTCTCTGCCGAATTAAAGTTAGCCGGAATCAATTCTGCCGGCGACACTTCAATATCAAATGTATCCTCAATTTCAGATACCAGTGACAAGATTCCAAAGGAATCCAGAATATGGTCATCGATCAATGTGGTACAACTGCGGTAATCTACTCCCGGCTGAATATCCTCCAAAATTTCAATTAATTTCTCCATCATCCTATATCCTCCTTTTGTGAATTGAATAAATCAGTTCCCATTGGTTCTCTGACGCAATGAAAACCGTTTTTGACTGTATAAAATAAAATCTGAGGCAATTCTCTGCTTAAGAACAGTGCCATGCCTTCCGTAACAGAATACCCCCCACAACGATGAAACACCAGTACATCTCCAATCTTCGGTCTCCCGATTTCCACATCACGCACAATGACATCGTTCATGGTACAAAGAGAACCACAAATCTGGTACTTTTCTCTGTTTTCTGTCCGTTCCTTCAGCCACGTCATAAACGGTTTTTTCATCCCCATCATCTGTCCATAATAATGCAGCTGATGAATTCCTCCATCCACAATAAGATAATGAACCTGTTCTGTTTCTTTTCTATCCACTACCTTTGTCAGATAATGCCCACATTCAGACACCATAAACCGTCCAAACTCAATGGAAATATGAGTGAAACCATCCACTGCTCCCAGCAGTGTCTTTAACTGTTCCAGCTGTTCTGTTGGACATTCTCCCTTATCCGTCTCGAAATATGCCACCGACAATCCCGGTCCATATTCCAGTTCCAATTCCTTGAGATGATAGGTTTCTCTCAGATATCTGCCATAGTCAGATAATTCTTCCAGTTCCTTCTTCACCTTATCAAATTTTTTCTGTGTACCGGAATAATAGTGAATTCCCTTCATCTGTATCTTTGCTTCCTCTTGTAATTCTAAAAGAAGTTGTTCCAAATGTTCCTTATCTATCCCAAATTGATTACCACTGGATAATCTCAGGTAAACAGAAATATTCCTTCCTGTTTCTGCCACGCACTCTTTCAGAATTTCAAAATGACGAAACGATTCTATCGTGAAAATTCCTTTCCCCTGTCCCAGTTCTAATATTTGTTTCATGGACTCCTTCGTTTTATTGACCCCTGAAATCAGAATCTTCTCCGGGTTTATATTCTGCCGCATACAAATCTGATATTCTCCCGGTGAACAGACTTCAAACCGATCCACCAGTGCATCCATTGGCTTTACCAGAAACGGATTTGCCTTCATGGCATAGCAGATGGTAATCTTCTCCCCCAGTTTCTCCCGAATCAGAATGGAACGCCTTTGCAGTGCATCCAGATCAAACATATAACAAGGTGTGTCAAACTTTGTGACAGCTTCATGAAAGATTTGTTGTTCCATGGTTCCTCCTTTCCAGATAGTTTTCCTTTAACAACTTTCTATTTGTCTTGCCATTTTTCGTCAATGGCAGTCTCTCCATCTGCACCCATACGTTAGGCACCATATATTCCGGGACCTTCTGTTTCATCGCATCAATCATTGCACGTTTATTTTCATTTCCCACAAAACATGCAACTACCTTATTTTTCTCTTCGTCAAAGAAGCAGCAGGCATGTTCTACCATGGAAAGATTTTCCAACACCGCTTCTATTTCTTCCAGTTCAATTCTGTGTCCCATATGTTTAATCTGAAAATCCTTCCGTCCGAAAAAATAAAGATTTCCATCCTCCCCGTAACAGGCAAGATCACCTGTCCGGTAAATTAACTCCGGATATGCTTTCTGCGTTGGATTCTGCACAAATGCTTTTTTCGTCATTTCCGGATTATTGTAATATCCCAATGCAAGTGTTGTTCCTGATACGCAGATTTCTCCAACAATTCCCGGTGTCTTAATCTCTTGATTGTCCTCATTTAGCAACATCACTCTTTCATTTGGAAAGGCTTGTCCCATAGGAATCTTCTCTTCCCCTGAAAATTCTCTGTCCAGGATGTAATAGGTACAGTTACATGTGATTTCCGTTGGTCCATATAAATTTACAAACATTGCATCCGGATAGTAAGATTTCCATTGATTCAACTGTTTCACCGGCATTGGTTCTCCACTAAACATAATTCTTCGAATGGACTGTGGTGCTTTGTATTTCAGTCCATGCAACCGATTTAACAGACATAATGCCGACACAGCCCAAATCAAAGTGGTAACCTGATTTTCTTCTATCATATCCATCACTGCATTCGGAAACATGAAACAGGACTTTGGGATGATGACCAGTGTAGCTCCCGTCTTCAGGCAGGAATAGATATCCTTCACCGAAACATCAAAATCAAAAGGTGCCTGATTTCCAATACAATCCGTTGCGTCTATACCAAAAACAGATGTAAATTGATCTATAAAATCAATGACGGAACGATGACTGATTAACACCCCTTTGGGTACTCCTGTGGACCCGGAGGTAAAAATGCAATACAACGGATCTGTGTCCACAGCCTGTCTTCTTCGTTCTTCCAACAAATCCTCCATAATCTGCTGTCCAATCCGGGATATCAGTGTGATGGTTCCTGTAAACCCGGTCCTTTTTAATTTCTCCAGATTTTCTTCTTGCGTCAATATCAATTCCGGATTCAAAATAGTGAAAATCTGTTGAATTCGTTCCACCGGAAAAGACGGATCTACCAGGACATAAAAATCTCCCGCATATACAATCCCCAGAAATGCCTGCAGTGCCTCCACACTTTTTTCCATGAAACATACCACAGGTTGTCTTCCATTGGTTTTCTGAATTAAATAAGAACCGATTTGTTTTGCACGATCTTGCAACCCTTCAAATGTACATGCTGTCTTTTCATCCCGAACCCCTATTTTATCCGGATACCTTCCCACTGTAGCTTCCAAATATTCTAATACATTCTGCATAATTTCCCCTCTTTCGTTATGTGTGTACTATTTGTATTAGTACGCTTTTTATTTCCAGAGTATATCATGGAAAAAAATGAATGTCAACTATTTTCTTTCCCTGACAATAAAAGTATATTCTATGTTTCTTAAAAATCGCTTAAGATTGATTTTTGAAGAATCGCTTATTTTCAAGGATTTCCTTTTTTATTTGTTGCTAATTTGTTGCTAATTAAACTATACAAACGAAGAAAATGTAGCCTTGTTTATGCTTATCTTACCAGTTTTCCTTGCTTAAGCAAAGTCAAGAGTTTACCATTCTGCTCCGCGGTACCGCGATATCCGGAGATGCCATTTCTGACCGCAATCTTCTCTCTATTTGCAAAAGATCCATCCAAGCCCATTGAATTTAACGCAGCCGCAATACTTACACTGGTACCGGTATATGTCGGGTAATAGCTGACTGTTGGTGCAGCTGTTGCTGTGTATGGACCACGGATGTCTCCGTCATTTACCCAACACAGACCGTTATCCAGAAGATAAGGATTATGTGCGTCTACAATCTTTGTGATTGTTCCATGGTTCCTTGACATACTGGTGGCTGGAATCGCCTTACTTATTGGGTCTGTGGAAGAACGGTAGCAGGTAGAGAATGTTACATGCTCACCTACTTTGTGTGCATAGGTCCTTTGTACTGTATTGGATTCCGGAGGTGCCGGTGTAGGAGTACCGGCAGATGGATTCTGACCGGTCATTCCATTGACAATGGCTCTTGCACACTTATCCGGATCCCAGTAGTTAAAATCATCTTTATCGTCAACAAAGCAACATTCTACAAGAACAGCTTTCGCTTTTGTGTTTCTTAGAACGTAATATCCTGAGTTTGTTTTAAATCCTCTGTTCCGAATACCCAATGCACTTGCGATTTCAGCACAAATGTCAGAACCGATGTTTTCTGCTCCGCTATCGTATCCGTATGCTTCAGTGCCGCCCGTACTGTTATCCCCAGTTGGGTCATTTCTTCCGCTGTTTAAGTGGATAGATACATCCAAGTCAACAGCGTGGGCGTTACATTTTTTCACAATATTTGAAAGGTTTTCATCCTGAGTCTTACCAACATCGTCAGTACAATCGTACACGGTATGCCCCATTGCTCTTAAATACTCAATGACTTTGCTCGTAACCTTTCTATTCTCAACTACTTCGTCCAGAAGGGCACTTGCCCCTCTGCATATTAAACTATGTCCTGCATGAATATTGTACGCTGCCATAATTATTTTACCTCACTTTCACTTTCCTTATCTGTTTTATCTTTCAATACTTCTATCGCCTTTGTGATGGCTGCCGGAATCGGCACCCCCATCAGTCCCGCATTTTCTACAATTGAAATGGTTTCATTCGCAATAAAAGCTATGCAGACGGCATCCCGGATATACGTTGTACCAATCACAATATCCAGTCTTACTGCGATTAACACTATAACCAATGTCATTCCTTTTCTGCATAAGCCCTTCCATCCGGCTCCGCTCTCCAACGCTCCATTTGCTGTTTTCTGAGATTTTTTGAAAACTCCTGCCACGATGATTCCTGAGATATAATCCAAAGTCATAAAGATCAGTAGTGTTACCAGTGCAGAATCAAACCCACCAAACAGAGATGTGATAAAACTTCCTACCATTCCAATCATTGTACACAATCCTTCTTTCATATGTTTTCCTCCATAACCATAAATTTGCATAAAAAAAGAAGCTCTGTGGCCTCTTCGTTATTTCTCATTAAATTAGGCGGTCTCGGCATATTCATATCATGTCTCCTTTCCTTATAATTGCAAATAAAAAGAACTGCTGCACACACAACAGTTCTTAATGATTCTTATTATGTAATTACAACCTGTAACGAGGTCTTTCTTCATGAAAAAATCGATACCGAATCCAGTCATCTATCACAAT
>CALWLV010000103.1 GCA_944381595.1 uncultured Roseburia sp. | reverse complement strand
AGAAGCTGATGAAGACCATGTGTCAGAACAACACGGAAGATGGACGAAAAAAGAAGAAAACAACAGTTTTATAAGCAAACAAAGAACTGGTAAATACATTCTATTTTGGAGGAGTTTATTCAGGTTCAGATGGAGTTGAAAGATTCTGGTCAAATGTTCAGACATTTATAGAAATGAATTATATTCAGGAGGATTTAACCAGAGTATACATAAGTGGAGATGGAGCTACATGGATAAAACAGGGAGCTGAATATTTAAACAAAGCCTTATTCTGTGCAGATAAATTTCATATCATGAAATATATAAATGCTGCATCAAATCAGATGTTAGATGAAAAAGACACAGCAAAATCAAATATATACAGGTTGTTGCACAAGCGAGATAAAACAGGATTTATAAAATATACTGAAGAAATGTTGAAGGGAACTGGTCGGCAGTAATGAGAACATTTCATAGCAGGATAGTTGACGGATGCAGTGCTGAAAGCCATGTGAGTCATATATTATCAGACAGATTAAGCTCGCGTCCTATGGACTGGAGTAAGAGAGGCGCTGACAGAATGAGCAAGCTTAGATGTTATGAAAAGAATTATGGCAGAGATAAAATCATAGCGCTTGTAAAATACAGTTATGCATACCCTAAAATATATGCATAAAGTTATTTTTGACAAAATGAGGGATGTGATTTAAACTATAGAAAATATTTGTGTGAATTCTGTTATATCAGTAGTTCTTTATTTTCTTATAACTGACAGTAAATTTACTCCATCAATGAGGACTAATGTATTGAATTTTGACAAAAAATATGATATAGTATAGTAATAAATTTACAGAAACATAAAGGAGGAACGAACAAAAATGAAAGAGAAAAAAGTAAAATATCGTCATTCCCTGGCTTTTAAAGTTCAACTTTTGTTAGGGCTCAGTATTCTTTGTCTTACGGTGTTTTTACAACTGATTGTAATTCCAAGATCGGCACAAAATATCGGGAAAATCACGGAAGATTACATGATATCGGAAGCTAAGTTATATGGATACATTCTGGAATCCAGAGTGAATACGGACGGAAACGCCTTTCTTGAAAATGAGAATTATACTGGTCGTGTACTTGAAAATGTATCCATCAGTGATTATAAAACCAGTTATGGATATCTAGTGAGCGATGACGGAACGATGCTTTATCACCCGAATGCAGATAAGATTGGCGAACCGGTTGAGAATACAGCAGTACAAAGTGTTGTATCAGATTTAAAACAGGGAAAGACCGTGGAAGACGCCTGCGTGGAATATGAATTTGAGGGTGTAACAAAATATTCCTCTTTTTATGTATCCAATGATAAAAGTTTTATTGTAGTTGTAACTGTTGATGAAGATGAAGTATTTGCAAATATCTGGGATATGGCAATCCTTTCCACCGGAGCAAGTATTACACTTCTGATTGTCATGATGCTGATTAGTATTGTTGTTACAAACAAACTGTTTAAACCACTTCATAAATTGACGGATGTTGTTAATTGGATTGCTGATTTGAATTTTAAAACCAGTGAAAACAACAAAAATGTGATTCTAAAACGAAAAGATGAAGTCGGTATGATGGGAAAAGCAATTGTAAATCTTCATGGAAAACTTTCTGAAATTGTGGATAGCATGAGAAAACAAAGCGTTTCTCTGGCAGAAAGCAACCGGAAATTCAGTGAGACATTTTCGGCTATTACGGAAAGTGTTACCAATGTAGATATTGCCGTGGAAGAGATTGCACAGGGAAGCACCCTTCAGGCACAGGAAACTGCATCTGCGAAAGATCAGGTATTAAATATTGGAAATGCAATTGAAGCAAATGCAGATAGCGTAAATGTATTAAACAATGTTGTACATAAAATGAATGAGTTGTCTGAAAATGCAGCTCAGGCTCTGGAAACTCTGGTATCCATCAATGCCAAGACCTCGGAAAATATCGATATGGTATCCACACAGACTGAGAAAACCAATGAATCTGCCGGAAAAATCAAAGAGGCTCTTGCTCTGATACAGGATATCGCGGAACAGACAAATCTTCTTTCTTTGAATGCATCCATTGAAGCGGCAAGAGCAGGAGAAGCAGGAAAAGGATTTGCAGTTGTTGCAGAACAGATTCGAAAATTATCTGAAGATTCTTCTGCCAGTGCAGCTACCATTGAAGAAATTGTAAAACAGTTGATTGTCAACTCTCATGATAGCGTAGAGAAAATGCAGCAGGTGATTGAGGATTCTGACATTCAGCATAAAAAGCTGGAGGATACAAAAGAATCCTTCGACGGATTGAAAGACGAAATTAATTCTGTATCCAATGCATCAAAAGAAATTTTCAATCAGACAGAGAAATTGGAAGATTTGAAAAATAAAGTGAGTGCTGCGGTGGAACAATTAGCTGCTATTTCAGAAGAGAATGCCGCCTCCACTGAGGAAACAAGTGCAAGCATACAGACACTCACCAGTTCCATTGAAAATTCAAAGGATGAAACCGACATGCTGACCAGTCTGAGTACAAAACTCCATGATTTGACTGCACAATTTAAACTTTAAGAATATAAAAAAACAGTTGACTTTTTGCATATTACGTAGTATTATGTTATAGTGTCTGTGTAAACAGACAGTTTACGGTACCGCATGGTCAGGTAAACAAGTGCTTCGGCCACCAAAACCAGCGAGTATTGTTCAACAAAGATTGAATATTTAGAGGAGGTGTACCGGAATGTACGCAGTGATTGCCACAGGTGGAAAACAGTATAAGGTTTCAGAAGGTGATATCATCAGAGTTGAAAAGCTTGGAGTAGAGGCTGGACAGACATATACATTTGATCAGGTTCTTCTTGTAAGCGGTGATGATCTTAAGGTTGGAACTCCTACTGTAGCAGGTGCTACTGTAGAAGCTGACGTTGTGAAGAATGTAAAGGACAAGAAGGTTGTTGTTTACAAATTCAAGAGAAAAACTGGCTACCACAAGAAACAGGGTCATAGACAGCAGCTTACTGTAGTTAAGATTACAAAGATTAATGCTTAATTATGATACAGGCTATTTTCTTCAAAGATTCCAATGACTCATATCGGGGATTTTCCCTGATGGGACATGCCGGTTATGCAGAATACGGACAGGATATTATATGTGCCGCTGTCTCTGCATTATCCATTAATACAGTGAATTCCATTGAACATTTTACCGATGATAAGATGGAAGTATCCATGGATGAAGAAACAGGAATGTTAACCTGCAATATGACCGGAACAGTCAGTAAGGAATCACAATTGCTGATGGATTCGCTCCTTTTGGGATTAAAGGGAATACAGGAAGAGCCATCGGACAATACTTATATTCAGATAGTAATCAAGGAGGTGTAACCTAATGTTAAAAATGAACCTTCAGTTATTCGCTCATAAAAAGGGTGTTGGTTCTACAAAGAACGGCAGAGATTCCGAATCAAAGAGATTAGGCGCTAAGAGAGCTGACGGACAGTTCGTAAAGGCTGGAAATATCCTTTACAGACAGCGTGGAACACATATCCATCCAGGATTAAACGTAGGTAAAGGCGGAGATGATACATTATTCGCTAAAGTGGATGGTATTGTCAGATTCGAAAGAAAGGGCAGAGATAAGAAACAGGTTTCTATCTACCCAGTAGCTGAATAATCAGTGATGTAAAAGTTCGGGCTTCACTCATACTCTGTTACATGCTAA
>CALWLV010000102.1 GCA_944381595.1 uncultured Roseburia sp. | reverse complement strand
GGAGTATCTTATTTATACACATCTGACAAGGAGAAAACATATGAAATTAATAACGATAAATCCGGATTTCAGGATTCAATATAATTGGTGCGGCAAATTTGTATCCCCATCACCGGAGTGGATGCATCTGACCAGAAATCTAATTGATTTTGAACTCATCATTATCACTCATGGAACATTGTATATCGCTGATTCCCAGAAGGAATATACGGTGAAAAAAGGAGAATATCTTCTGATGACACCCAATCATTTCCAACATGGCTACAAACAGAGTGACTGTCAGTTCTACTGGCTCCACTTTTCTATTTCCAATGAATTGTATGAAATATCGGAACAGAGCACACTTCTCTTGGATGAGAATGAAACGAAACAGATTCGTATCCCAAACCAGGGAACGCTTTCCTTTGCGGACCGGATTATTGTACTGATGAAACAGCTGCAAGATTCCGACAACAGATATCATAACCATCATCTGAACAATGCCTTGGCTGCTGCCATTATCCATGAATTATACAGCCAGGGAATTTTCTATAAGAAACTGAATAACAGTCGGAATACTACCCAGCTCTGCAATGATATTACCGATTATATCGCATATCATGCCAGTGAAAACATCCGTGTATCACAGGTGGCTGATTATTTTGGATATAATGAAAAATATCTGACTACGGTATTCCGCAAACAATCCGGCATATCCTTGAAACGTTTTATGATGCAGGCAAAAATGGATGCAGCGAAAGCGGAACTTACAGATACCAATCATAGCATCTCCCAGATTGCTTATAATGTGGGATTTAATGACTGTCATAATTTTACCAATACTTTTAAAAAAATCACCGGACTTTCCCCCAGTGCTTACCGGGAAAGTTATGCCAAGCGCGCCTTATTTCATCAATAAGGTAGAAAAACCCGGCAATTTCATGCCAGGCTTTTCTACTTTATTTTACCAGTAATTCCATAATCTTGTTGCTTCGTTCAATAAATTTTGTCATCGCATCCGGACTCAGCTGTTCATGACTGATCACGGCCAAATCGTAAAGCTGTTCGCAAATCATTGGAATATTTTCGGAGTCTTTGTTTGCAAGAATGTATTTTACCAATTCATGGTTGGCATTGAGAATCAGTGTTAATTTACTGCCAAACATAGATGGATCCATGCCTGTCATGCCATACATTTTCATCATATCCTGCATACGTCTGCTTTCTTCAGAAAGTGTAACCATGGAAGAAATCTTGGTATCTTTCAATTTTTCCAGTTTCAGTTCCAGGTTTTCATTATTTAATGCCTTCTTAAATACTGCTTCCAGTGTCTTTTCATTTTCTTCTAACGTCTTTTTATCATCCTCAGACACTTCTTCTTTGAATGTATCATTCAAATCAGCATCGATTCTTAAGAACTTCACACCTTCATTCTTCTGCTCTAAATGTGTGATAAATGGCTGATCGATATTATGTTTTAAGATGACTGCATCGGTTCCCTCATCACGGAACATCTTGATATACTGTCCCTGCTGAATTTCGTCGGTTACATAAAATACTGTATTCTCATGTTTCTCTTTATTCTCCTCCAGACATTCCGGCAGAGTCAGGTATTTGCCATCAATGTTCTTAAAGAGAATATAATCATTCATCTTCTCACAGAACTTTTCATCTTTTAAGCAGCCGAATTTGATAAATGGATTGATATCATCCCAGTATTTCTCATAATTTTCCTTATCAGTCTTACACATACCGGATAATTTATCTGCCACTTTCTTTGTAATATAATCTGAAATTTTCTTTACAAATCCGTCATTCTGCAATGCACTTCTGGATACATTCAGCGGAAGATCCGGACAATCAATGACCCCCTTTAACAACATTAAGAATTCCGGAATAACTTCCTTGATATTATCTGCAATAAATACCTGATTATTGTATAACTTAATCGTTCCTTCTATGGTATCGTATTCCGTATTGAATTTTGGGAAATATAAAATACCCTTTAAATTAAACGGATAATCCATATTCAAATGAATCCAGAACAATGGCTCCTTGTAGTCATGGAATACCTTTGTGTAGAAGGATTTATACTCTTCATCCGTACACTCATTTGGATGCTTTGCCCACAACGGATGGGTCTCATTCAGTGCCACCGGTCTCTTTAGAATTTTCTTCTTTGTCTGTGCCGGCTTTATCACAACCGTTTCCTTTGTTCCATCTTCTTTTTCTTTCTCTTCTGTCTCTTCCGGCTCGACCACAGTTTCAATCACTGTATCCTTTTCTGTTACCTCGTCTTCCGGTATGGTCTCATACTGAGGTTCTGCAGTCTCATTTTCTAAGAAAATAGAAATTGGCATGAAAGAACAATACTTCTGAATCACTTCTCTTGCACGGTATTCATTGCAGAATTCCAGGCTATCCTCATTCAGATACAAGGTGATTTCTGTTCCTACGGTAGATTTGTCACTGTCACCCATCTCATAAGTAGTACCGCCGTCGCAATCCCAATGTACTGCCTTTGCACCCTCTTTGTAAGAAAGAGAATCAATCTCAACTCTGTCTGCTACCATGAATGCGGAATAGAATCCCAAACCGAAATGACCTATAATCTGGTCTTCATTTGCCTTATCTTTGTACTGTGCCAAAAATGCTTCTGCTCCTGAAAACGCAATCTGACAGATGTATTCTTCCACTTCCTCAGCAGTCATACCAAGACCATTATCGATAAATTTCAGTGTTTTATCCTTATCATTTACCACAACACGAATTTTAAATTCTGTGTCATCCGCAATCTGATACTCCCCCATCATATCCAGTTTCTTCAACTTTGTGATAGCGTCACATCCATTGGATATCAATTCACGAAAGAAAATGTCGTGATCGGAATATAACCACTTCTTGATAATTGGAAAAATATTTTCGCTGTTAATTGATAAATTACCCTTCTGGTTTGCCATGTTTTAACATCTCCTTTAAATATATGTAAATAGAAATTTGTTCTCTTTCGAACTTCTTTCTTATGATATCGCTATTTCTTCCAAATGTCAAGAGAAAACTAGCACTCAATTTTATTGAGTGCTAATAATTTATTTTTATTTTATTTTTATCCTAAGTTTTTCTTCACCGTTGCATCCCACAACTGCTCCAAACTCTTATCCAAAGTAAACAGATTCATAGATGTTCCTGTGATACAGTTTAAATCTCCATTTTCGTAGACCAGATTCAAATAGAGACCGCCCACATCTGAAAGTGTATAGGAGAGTTCATTTTCTTCTATCAGTTTTTGCATCTCTTCCTCGTTCAGTTTTAACACAATCTTAAATCGCACCGGCGTCCTACTTCCCTTAATCATTTCAAAACATATGGGACGGACTTTTTGCCACATCGCCAATTCCGGCTTGCCCATATCCTTATATTCCTCATTGGAATAGAAATTCTTTTGCATTTTACCATCTATGGTAAATGTGACAAAAGTAACAATCTGGGCTTCTCTCAGCAGATACCGGTCAAAATCGGATTTCATCAATAATCTGCTCATAAAATTTTTTACATTTGTAATTTCTATGCATTCCATAATTTATTTTGTCTTATCCTTTACATATAAGCCCCATCCGCCTTTGATCTGGTCTCCAAACTGGGAATATGTAAATCCCTGATCTGATTTTTCCCAGCTGTTTGGATCTTTTACATAAAATTTGCCATTTTCATATTTGTAAATCAAAATGAAATGACCTCCCTTGGTAAAGATACCCGGGCCCATACTGAGAATGACCAATTTACCATCTTCCAATGTATTTTTGATAGACTCTTCTTTGATACTGATCTGACTGGATTCCAGTCCCAGTTTTTTTGCACCGCCAAGCATTAAATCCCAGGAGCTTCCAACTCCATCTACATAATAGCCATTCTTTTCTGCAAAATCACAAAGGACAATTGGTGTATACTGGGTTTTTCCGGTGAGAGCCACCATCGCCATGGATAAACAGGTCGGACCGCATCCGGAATCTGCAATGATATTATCTCCATATGGAAGATATCCCCATCGGTCATCCCATTGAACAAAGGTAGGTACTTTTCCTTTCGTATATTCTCCTGAAACATCTACCACAGTGGCATGCTCTTTATTGATTTCCACCGGATATTTCAGCACGAAGTCAATAACTTCTTCATATTTTACCAGAAATTCAATCATTTCCGGCGGATAAGCAGCCTGATGATCCAGAATAAATTCCAGTTTATCTTTCTGCTCTGCATTGCTGTACATTCGCTGACGAAGCTGCTGCAGCATCTCCGGATCATTATCATAGAGATACATACTCTCATCAATGGCAATGTCTTTTAAATCCATATCCACAGAAATCACTTCTTGTGGCGTGGTCTCTTCTTCCTTGACCACATTCTCTGTTTTCCTGTCCTTTGGCTGCAGCAATTCCTTCACATTTACTGCAATCAATGTCGTACATACGATAAGAAAAACAGCAATAAAAGACAATAGAACTATCTGTCTTCTTTTCTGTTTTTTTCTTCTCCTCTCTCTCTCAGCTCTTCTCTGTCTTTCTCTTTCCTGCTCTTCTCTTCTCCTTCTCTCCTCGAAAACTCTACTTTTCTTTCCCCCATTTAGTGGATTTAACTCACTCATATTCTAACCTCTTTCTTTATGAACAAAAATCAAACAAAGATAGCTGGTTGGTTTCCGGCAAATCTCCAAATAATCCCAAATCGCTCATCAGATCAATTACTGTTTTACTTACCTTTGTTCTTATTCGAAAATCATCTTTGGACAAAAATGGTCCGTCTTTTGCCGCATCCACCACCGCCTCTGCAGCTTTGTCACCCATTCCATCGATGGTACTAAACGATGGTAAAAGCTTTCCGTCAATTACCTGGAATTTTGTTGCTTTTGACTTGTACAAATCAATAGGCAGAAATTCCAATCCCCTCGCATACATTTCCTGTACAATTCTCATATCTTTGATGGCATCTTCTTCCTTTGGAGTAATGGTTCCTGATTCTTTTCTCTTCCGATACTCTGCAAGAAAATACTCCAGCTTATCCCTGCCCTGACACATCAGCTCATAATTAAAGGATGATGCACGGATACTAAAAAATGCCGCATAGAATGCCTGCGGATAAAATACTTTATAATAGGCAATTCTCCATGCCATCATAACGTATGCCGCCGCATGTGCCTTTGGGAACATATATTTAATCTTTTTACAGGACCAGATATACCAGTCCGGCACCTCTGCCTCTATCATTGCCTGCTCCCATTCCGGCTTTAGTCCCTTTCCTTTTCGCACAGATTCCATGATGGTAAATGATAACTCCTTATCCATCCCCTTTCCGATCAGATAGGTCATAATATCATCACGGGTACAAATTGCCGTAGAAATCGTTGCCTTGCCCTCTTTAATCAATGTCCGTGCATTGCCAAGCCACACATCCGTACCATGGGACAATCCAGCAATTCGAACCAAATCTGAAAAGGTCTTTGGCTGGGTGTCAATCAACATCTGCATGGCAAAATCGGTACCGAACTCCGGTATTCCCAAAGCTCCAAGCTGACATCCACCAATATCTTCGGGTGTAATGCCAAGTGCCTCCGTAGACTTAAACAATGACATCACTTCCTTATTATCCAACGGAATGGTGGTTGCATCCAGACCTGTCAGATCTTCTAACATACGAATCATGGTTGGATCATCGTGTCCTAAAATGTCGAGTTTCAACAGGTTATGGTCAATGGAATGATAATCAAAATGTGTGGTAATAGTCTTCACCGTCATATCGTTGGCCGGATGCTGGATTGGTGTAAATTTATAAATCTCTTCTCCATAAGGAAGAACAATAATACCACCCGGATGCTGTCCTGTGGTACGGCGTACTCCCGTACATCCCTGTACAATCCGATTGATTTCACAGGGACGTTTATGCCTGCCCCGCTCTTCATAATAGTTTTTCACATAACCATATGCGGTCTTTTCTGCAAGAGTTCCGATGGTTCCCGCACGGAAGGTCTGTCCCTTTCCAAAAATAACTTCTGTATATTCATGGGCCTTACTCTGATATTCTCCCGAGAAATTCAAATCAATATCCGGTTCTTTGTTTCCCTTAAATCCAAGGAATGTTTCAAAAGGAATATCGAATCCGTCTTTCACCAGTGGTTTCCCACACACCGGACAGTTTTTATCTGGCATATCACATCCGGCGCCTCCTGCATACTGTCTGACTTCCTCAGAATCGAAATCACTGTAATGACAGGATTCACAGTAATAGTGCGGACTCAACGGATTCACCTCCGTAATTCCCGCCATGGTAGCCACAAAAGAAGAACCTACAGAACCTCTGGAGCCTACCAGGTATCCATCCTCATTGGACTTCCATACTAATTTCTGCGCAATGATATACATCACTGCAAACCCATTGGAAATAATGGAATTCAATTCCCTTTCCAGACGTTCTGTTACGATTTCAGGTAAATTATCCCCATACATGGCATGTGCCTTATGATAACAGATATCTCTTAACATCTGATCTGAATTTGGGATAACAGGAGGTGCCTTGTCTGGGTGTACCGGGGAAATTGGTTCTATCATATCTGCAATCTTATTGGTATTGGTAATGACCACTTCCTCTGCCACCTCGGGTCCAAGGTAAGCAAATTCCTGCAACATTTCATCTGTCGTACGAAGATATAATGGCGCCTGGTCATCTGCATCATCAAATCCCTTTCCAGCCATAATAATTCGCCGATAGATTTCATCCTCCGGATTTAAGAAATGCACATCACAGGTTGCTACCACAGGTTTCTGAAACTTCCTTCCAAGCTCCACGATTTGTTTATTTACCTCAATCAGGTGCTCTGCAGTGGTTTCTCCTTTTCGCACCATGAACATATTATTTCCATTGGGCTGAATTTCCAGATAATCATAGAAATTCACCAGTCTTGCAATTTCTTCATTACTTTTTCCGCCATACACTGCCTGGTACAGCTCTCCGGCCTCACAGGCTGAACCGATGATCAATCCCTCTTTATATTTGAGAAATTCACTCTTTGGAATCCTCGGCTGTCTGTGAAAATATTTCAGATGAGAGTCGGATACCAGCCGGTATAAATGTCTTCTTCCCAATTCATTTTTCGCAAGAATAATCGCATGATGGGATGGAAGCTTCCGAATGGATTCCGGTGTTGACTGACTCATGGCGTTGACCGCATTCAAATCCTCCATTCCTCTTTCTTTTAACATTTCCACAAATTTCACAAAGATATGAGCGGTACATTCCGCATCGTCCACCGCCCGATGATGATTTTCCAGAGAAATTCCCAATGCCTTTGCCACGGTATCCAGTTTAAAACGATTTAAAGTAGGGAGAAGTACTCTTGCCAATGACACGGTATCTACAATGGTACATTTCAGGTCATACCCTAACTGTTCTGCATTTTTGAAAATAAATCCCATATCAAAATCTGCATTATGAGCCACCATCACACAGTCCCTGGAGAATTTCAAAAATCTTGGAAGAACCTGTTCCACAGTCTCAGCATCCATCACCATGGAATCATTGATACCTGTCAGCTGTTCAATCCGAAATGGAATTGGTATCTGCGGATTGATAAACTCACTGAACCGTTCTGTAATCTGACCTTTTTCCACCTTAACTGCGCCAATTTCAATGATCTTATCGTAGTTTGCGCTAAATCCCGTTGTTTCGATATCAAAAACCACATAAGCTTCATCCAGGGATTGTCCTTCTGAATTCGTAACAATGGTTTTGATATCATCCACCAGATATGCCTCTACTCCGTAAATGACCTTAAAGTCTAAATCGTCCTTTCCCTTGATTTTATCCAGACCATGAAGGGCTTCCGTAAATCCCTGTACATTTCCGTGATCCGTAATGGCCAGTGCTTTGTGTCCAAACTCAATAGCCTGTGCCAGAAGATCCTTTGCCTCAGATACTCCATCCATATCGCTCATCTTGGTATGACAATGAAGTTCCACACGTTTCTCAACACTGGTATCCATTCTCTTTACCCGGAAATCTGACCCGCGCATAATTCCTGTAACTGAAGCAATACCAACTTCTTTATCATAGGTATCCAACATGACCATGCCTTTTAATTTAATAAAACTTCCCATTTTAATAATGTCCAGCATTTCCGGAAGCTGTTCATTTTTTACAAACAATTTGGCAGAAATGGTATCCGTAAAATCTGTGACTGCAAAGGTAACAATGGTTCGTTCATTTCGAATTTCTCTGGTCTCACAGAAAATAATCTGACCATGAATCATTACCTCACCGCTTTCTTCGGTGATATCTTCTATCTTTGTATATTCTCCGTCAAATTCCCTTCCATAAAGCACATCCGGATTATCCGATTTCTTATAATAATCTCTTCTCTGATAGGTCCTTTTCTCTTCCTGTAATGGTTGCTTCTTTGTCTCTTCTTTGACATGAATTTCCTGTTTTTTCTTTTCTGCTTCTTTTTCCTTCTCGTCTTTTCTCTCTTGAATATGCTGCTGTTTCAGTTCCTTATTCCGTTTTAAGATTTCAGCAATCTCATTTTTCTCCTGCTGTTCCATCTGTTTGCGATACTTACTGGTTTTTGGCTGCACATATACTACCTGAAGCTCCATATCGATTCCACATCGTCCGTGAAAGACTCCGCTCAGATAATCCGTGAGTTCCTGGACTTTGCTCTTATTCATCTGAGTATCTTCTACCTTCAGCAACAGTTTATCATCATCCGAAAATTCTACTTCTCCCTTTCGCAGCATCTGATACATCATAATGCTGCTTCCACGCAATTCCTCCAGGATACTTTCCCGATATTCCATCCACAGCGTTTTCGGCGTATACTGTCTGGAAAGAATGAAATGCTCCACAATCTGCACCCGAATCCGGCTCTTAGAAAACATTTGCTTCTTCATTTCATCCTGAACCTGGTAGATTATTTTCTTTGGAATAATTCTGCTTCCTGTCAGATAAACACGAAGGGCGTCTTTTTTATGGTTGGTTGCAATGCGATCCACCACCACCAGACGAAACAGTTCTGTTAAATTGTTTTCTAACTTTAATTCAGGAAATACCTGAAAAAAACCTTTGCTTTCTGACATAATTACCTCCGGGAACAGAGTCTATGCTTCGTTCCAGTGTTTTAACTCTTCTTCCAGTACGGAAAGAAGCTGATGCTCCGGTACCTTCCGCACAATTTCACCTTTCTTAATTAACAGTCCTTCTCCTTTTCCTCCTGCGATTCCAAGATCTGCTTCTTTTGCTTCACCCGGACCATTGACCACACATCCCATGACCGCCACCTTTAAATCAAGATTGTCATACTTTGTCACCATGGTTTCCACCTGCGTTGCAAGACCAATTAAATCAATATTTGTTCGTCCACAGGTCGGACAGGATACCACGGTAATGCCTCCTTTTCGAAGCCCCAATGTCTTTAATACCAATTTTGCACTTTTAATTTCTTCAATCGGATCACCGGTAAGAGATACACGAATGGTATCTCCGATTCCCTGATGAAGAATGATGCCAAGACCCACTGCAGATTTAATATTTCCGGAGTATACCGTACCTGCTTCTGTGATGCCAACATGAATTGGATATTTTGTCTTTTCTGCTATCAGCTCATGGGCTTTCACACACATCATCACATCAGAGGATTTGATACTAATCACCAGATTTTCATATCCCAGTTCTTCAATCATACGTACCTTTTGCAAAGCGCTCTCAACGATACCTTCTGCCGTAACCCTTCCGTATTTGGCCAGAATATCTTTTTCCAGAGAACCACTGTTTACCCCCACACGAATTGGAATCTGACGTTCTTTCGCCACATCTACCACAGCTTTTACTTTATCCGTGCCGCCAATGTTTCCCGGATTTATCCGTATTTTATCTGCTCCATGCTCCATGGCTGCAATCGCCAGTTTATAATCAAAATGGATATCTGCCACCAATGGAATATGAATCTGTTTTTTTATTTCTGTCACAGCCTCTGCTGCTTCCATGGTAGGAATGGTACACCGGATGATATCACAGCCGGCTTCCTCCAATCTTAAAATCTGCTGAACGGTAGCTTCCACATCCTCTGTTTTTGTATTGGTCATGGATTGAATCAAAATTGGATTTCCACCGCCAATACATCGTTCCCCGATATGAATGACTTTTGTGTGATCTCTGTACATGGTTTTCTCCTTTTGTCTATAACAATTTCATAATATCCTGATACATAATAAACACGGCAAATATCATCAACAAGAACAGACATCCTGCTGTCAATACACCCTCGAATTTCTTTGGTACTTTTTTTCTGAATATGGCTTCAAATAACAGGAAAAATAATCTTCCTCCATCCACACCCGGAATCGGAAGAAGGTTCATCACACCAAGATTCGCACTCAAAAGAATGGTGATATTGGCAACATTTAAAAATGCCATCCATGCTCCCTGATCCTGTGCACTGTCATAAGTAGTGCCAATCATATCCACAATCCCCACCGGACCTGTGAAATCATCCACACCCAGTTTTCCCTGTACCAGCATTCCAAGACTCTTAAATACAGATGAAATCTGGTATTTAATTTCAGCAAAACTGTATCGAATGGTTTCCAAAGCAGTGGCATCGTACCGATATAAATTATAATTCAATCCCATCGTATAACCTTTGGAACTGAGCGTCGGTGTTACCTTCAACTCCACCGGTTCTCCATCCCGCTCCACCTGAATGGTAATCTCTTCTTCTGTAAATGGAGACTTTGTTGTGTATTCTGCCAACTCTGCTCCGTTGGTAATTTCCGTTCCATTTATGACCGTAATCATATCGCCTTTCTTTCCTCCTGCATTGGCAAATGGACCGTTTTCCACCACTTCCTGAATAATGGCCTGCTCTCCTTCCTGTGCAGTATAGGAAATCCCAATGGCATAATTTTCCTGGTATTCCGGCTGAATTTTTGCTGTATGCGTTTCGCCATCCCTTTCATACACGATGGTAATGGTATCTTCTGAAACAGGATGGACAAAAAGTTCCACTGTAATTTCTCTTCCCAGTGTAATTTTTTCCCCATTCAGTTCCTTAATCAAATCTCCTTCTTTCAGACCTGCTGCTTCTGCAGGAGAACCGAGCTGAACATAATTAACCAATGGTTTGTCATACCCTGCACCGCCCATGACCATCACCGCCAGCACCCATGCCAACAGAAAATTAAACAGCGGTCCGGCTGCAACAACCGCAATTCTTGCCCATACGGATTTGCTTTCAAAAGAGTGTTCATGATCTTTATCGATTTCCTCTTCGTCAAAGAAATCTTCCGACAACATTTGACAGGAACCTCCAAAGAACAAAAGCTTCAAAGAATATCTTGTATCTCCTTTTTCAAAAGAAAAAATTCTTGGTCCCATACCAATGGAAAATTCAACCACACGAATCCCGTTTTTCTTAGCAAGTAAAAAATGTCCCAGCTCATGTATAAATATCATAAGACTAAAGACGATGATTGCTATGATGATGCTCATGCATAACCTCCTCTAACAACTCATAAACTTCCCGTTCTGTTTCCAGAATATCTTTCACACCTGGATTTTCCATAACTTTGTGCTGCTCCATGGCATACTGAATATAGTCTGTAATATCAAGAAATCCTATTTCCCGGTTTAAAAATTTCCCCACACAGTATTCATTTGCCGCATTGAAGACCGTAGGCATGGTTCCTCCCGTTCTTCCTGCCTGATAAGCCAACGCCAATCCATTAAAATTCTCCATGTCCGGAATCTGGAAATCAATGTGACTAAGTGTATGAAAATCCACTCTTTTTCCCGGCAAATATCTGCGTTCCGGATAAAATAGTGCATACTGGATTGGTAACTTCATATCAGGAGTTCCAAGCTGTGCCATAATGGCGCCATCGGTAAATTCCACCATGGAATGAATAAGACTTTGTGGCTGAACCACCACTTCCACCTGATTAAAATCCACTCCAAAAAGCCATTTTGCCTCTATAACTTCTAATCCTTTATTCACCATGGTTGCAGAATCTATCGTGATTTTTCTTCCCATAGACCAATTTGGATGCTTTAATGCCTGTTCTACGGTAATATGCTTCATCTGTTCTCTTGTCTGTCCGCGAAAAGGTCCTCCGGAAGCCGTGAGAAGAATCTTCTCCACAGTTCCTTTCTTCTCGCCATTCAGACACTGAAAAATAGCACTGTGTTCACTATCTACCGGAAGAATTTTTACCTTTTTCTCCTTTGCCAGCGGCATAATAATATGCCCCGCTGTAACCAGTGTTTCTTTATTTGCCAGGGCAATATCTTTGCCGGCTTCGATTGCTTCAATGGTAGGCTGGATACCGATCATACCCACAAAAGCAGTAACTACGATTTCTGCTGAAGGAATCACCGCTGCTTCTTTTAAACCATCCATCCCTGTTCCCACACGGGTATTGGTATCTGCGATTCTCTTCTTTAATTTTTCTGCTTCCTCTTCATCATAGACGCATACAAATTCCGGCTGAAACTCCCGTATCTGTTTCTCTAATAATTCTATGTTGCTTCCTGCCGCTAATGAAACAATTTTTAAATCTTCTTTATAATTTCTTACCACTTCCAGAGTCTGAGTTCCTATAGACCCTGTAGAACCTAAGACTGCTATTTTTTTCATCTATTCCGTTTCCTTTCTTTTATGCCAGAAAGTTGGTCAGATAATAAATCACAGGCGCTGTAAATAACACACTGTCAAATCTGTCCAGAATTCCTCCATGACCCGGAATCAGTTTTCCGTAATCTTTAATATTATAATTGCGTTTTACTGCGGAAGCTGCCAGGTCTCCTACCATAGAGATTAAACTGCCTGCTCCACAGAGTATTGCACAATGAAGAATTGGATTATCCAATCTCACATAATCCTGCATGATCCAACCATATAAAGCACCTAGAAGAATTGCTCCCAACACGCCTCCTATGGCTCCTTCTACCGATTTTTTCGGACTTAAAATCGGTGCCATCTTATGCTTGCCGCAAGTCACACCTGTCAGATATGCACAGGTATCACATCCCCAGGAGCACAGGAAAATCAGCCATACTAACACTTTTCCATCAGCCCCGCATCGTACCAGATAAATGAAAGACATCAGGACTGCCGCATACATAACGCTAAAATAGGCGATGAGAATCTCTTCTGTCTTATATTTCGGATATGTGAATACATACACTGCAAGGATTACCATCAGCCATCCAACCATATATGCTGCCATATACTCAGTACCGGTCTGATGCAATAATACATAATACAGTATCGTAGCACCGTAAGCAAAATATCCGGGCAGTTTGTTCTGCAGTTTCATCACACCCAGCATTTCACTGACACCCACCAGGGAGATTACAAGAGTAAATATATATAATACATTTCCTCCCAAAAGTCCCACTGCAAGGAGCAGAACCACCAATACAATACCACTTATGGTTCGTGTGAGAAAAGATTTATTTATGAGTTTCTTTATGTCCATGTTCCTACCACCTTTATTTTACTTTGCCATATCTTCTGTCACGGTTGCTATACCATTCCACCGCTTTCGACAGCTCATCCTTATTGAAATCCGGCCACATCACATCGGTAAAATAAAATTCCGTATATGCCAGCTGCCATAACAAATAATTGGAAAGTCTCTGTTCACCGCTGGTACGGATTAACAAATCCGGATCCGGAAGTTCTGCTGTATCCAGATACCCCTGAAAAGATTCTTCTGTAATCTCTTCTATTGCAAGTGTCCCATCTTTCACGTTTGCTGCCATTTTTCTCATGGCACGCACCATCTCATCCCGACTTCCATAATTTAAAGCAACGGTGAAATTCAATCCTGTATTTTCTCTGGTAGATTCTTCCAGATTATGAATCTTATCCAGCATGGCAGCATCCAAACGGCTTCTCTCTCCAATAAACCGGATTTTCATATTTTTCTGTCCTACCTTCTGCAGCTTATCGACCATATATTTAGAAAAGATATCCATCAGAATCTTTACTTCACTATCCGGACGATTCCAGTTTTCCGTAGAAAAAGCATAGACTGTGAGATACTTGATTCCCATATTCCATGCATCCTCACAAATCTGTTCCACTACCTGAGCACCCTTTGCATGACCATACTGTCTTGGCATCATGCGTTTCTTTGCCCATCTTCCATTTCCATCTAATATGATTGCCACATGATTTGGAATATTCATTCTTATCCTCCGCAATTGTTATTTTGAAAAAACAAAGGCTGGAAACCGTTTCCTCGTTCCAGCCCGCAAAACAGTTTTACTTACACTGTCATGATTTCTTTTGTCTTATCCTCTACTGTCTTATCAATATTTGCTACATATTTATCTGTAAGCTTTTGTACCTCAGTCTCCAGCATTGCCATCTCATCATCTGTAAGTTCACTGGCCTTATTCATCTTCTTGAAAGAATCATTTGCATCTCTTCTGATATTTCTTATGGCAACTTTTGCATTCTCGCCCTTCTTCTTAATGTCCTTGGAAAGTTCTTTTCTTCTCTCCTCTGTCAGTTCCGGGAAAATCAAACGGATTACCTTACCATCATTGGTAGGATTGATTCCAAGATCTGAATTTAAAATTGCCTTCTCGATTTCCTTCACCAGGCTGTTCTCCCATGGCTGGATTTGAAGTATTCTGGCTTCCGGAACAGAAATATTTCCCACCTGCTGAAGTGGTGTTGGTGTTCCATAATAATCAACTTTAATCTTATCTAAAATATGTGGATTGGCACGTCCTGCGCGAATGGTAGTAAACTCACTTTCCAGTGCCTCCAACGATTTTTCCATTTTTTCTTCGTACTGATTTAATCTCTGATCCATGTTATTTATCCTTTCTTTCCTTAGTCCACAGTGATTTTAGTCCCTGTAAATTTTCCACTGACGGTATTGATAATACTGTCTTTCTCATTTAAGCCAAACATCAGCATTGGCATCTTATTCTCCATACATAATACAGAAGCAGCCAGATCAATGACACCTAATTTCTTATCCACCACATCTTTGATGGAAATTTCATCAAACTTCTTTGCATCAGGATTCACTGCCGGATCGCTGTCATAAACACCATCTATGGATTTTGCTGACAAAATCATATCCGCCTCAATCTCAATCGCATACAACACAGTTCCCATATCTGTGGAAAAATATGGATGCCCAATTCCTCCTGCAAAGAAAACCACCTTTCCCTGATTCAGATATTTCAGTGCTCTGTCTTTGGAAAAAAGTTTTGTAAACGAACCGCACTCAAATGGAGTGAGAATTTCTGTATCCATCCCTTCGGTCCCGAAGATTTCTGATACATAAATACAGTTCATAATCGTAGCCAGCATTCCAATGGAGTCCGCCTTGGTTCGGTCAATTTTCTCACTGGTTCTTCCTCTCCAGAAGTTACCTCCGCCGATAATGATACCAATCTGATATCCCTGATCTGTCAAAACTTTAATCTGTTTTGCAACACCCACTACAGTGGTCTCGTCAAATCCGGTTTTCTTTTCACCGGCCAGAGCCTCTCCACTTAACTTTAAAACTACTCTTTTCGCCTGTTCCATTTCTATATTCCTCCATTAGTTTTGTTCCTGATTATCAATGGTCTCTGCTAATGTTTCTGATGATTTTTCTTCAGAAAAGACTTCTTTAAATATTTCCTTCACATCTACCTCATGATAACATTGGGTGCAAAAACCTTCAATCACAGCTCCATTATTAATCTGAACGGAAGAGGATTTAATATTTCCCTGAATTACTGCTGTATTATCAATGATAACAGGTCCTTTGATATCGATTTCTCCCTGTACAGCTCCGGCAATCACTGCAGAATATCCTTTCAAATCCCCAGTGATAACGGAACCTTTTCCGATTTTAATTCCACCTTCACTTACTATATTTCCACTGATTTCTGCCTTATTGATAAAGACTTCTCCTGCATGAATATCACCATTCACAAAGCCTCCTGCTACAAACTTTTTGGCACAGTTTACCTTTCCTTCTACCCGTCCGTAAACAGAAATGGAGCCGGAAGATTCCATATCTCCCTCAATCACTGAGCCACTGGCTATCACGGTTACATCTCCGGAAGCAGATGTTGTTACATCTTTTGCCGGCTCTGCTGTCTGCTGCTGTTTTGGCATCCCTGATATTTCTCTGTCTTTCTCATTTCCCATCTCCAAACCAGATTCCATACTCTTTCCTTCTTCTTCCCCAATGGCTCCTGTAAGATCCTTCTTTAGTTCCTTAAAATCTTTTAAAATACTCATAACTCTCTACCTACCTCATATATGATGCTTTCACATGCTGCACAGGCAATGTTTTCGTTGTAAGCGGTACAATCTGATAACCTGCCGCCTGCAAATTTTCTATAATTCCCGGCAACGCCTTTACGGTTTCTCCCTTGGCGTTGGTGTCATGCATCAGGACAACAATTCTATTATGTCCCTGTGACTGAGTCATAATATTATAGACGATTTCCTCTGCACAAATTGATTTACTCAGTGCATCTCCACTGTCCACATTCCAGTCATAATAAATGTATCCCTGAGATGTGATATAATCAATCAGTGTATGGATATCAACCTTGCTTACTCTGTTGCTGCTTCCACCCGGAAAACGATATAATCTCACATCCTGTCCGGTGACATCCAACAGCAGTTTATGAATACTTTCCACATCTTGCTTAAAAGCATCCAGTGAAGCATATATCTGACCATAATCATGGGTAAACGTATGCATTCCCAGAGAATGTCCCCGATTTACAATTGCCTTATAGCGTTCCAATGAAGCCGAATCTGTTTTCCCGGCGGTAAAAAAAGTGGCTTTCACCCCATACTGATCCAAAACATTCAGAATCGGATATGTATTTTCACTTGGTCCATCATCAAATGTCAGATATGCATACTTCTGATCTCCCACAGGATTAAAATTAAAATCCACAGTTCCCTGTGTTCCTGCCGACGGTTGCATCTCTGCCGTTGTTTGCTGCTCAGTCGTCGTTTCCTGTTCAGTCGTTGTTTCCGTTTCTGTGGTTGTCTCCTGTTCTGTTGTCGTTTCCGTCTCTGTCGTTGTTTCCAGTGTAGTCTCCCCTTCTGTCTTGTTTTCTGTAGCAACTACTTCTACAACTTTCTCTGATGTTTGTTCTGAGTCTTTTTCCTCATCTTTCTTTCTCGAAAAATTCCCAGTTGCTACTGCAACCACAACGCCCGCCACTATAATTGTCATAATTGTAATCAAAATCATTACAAAAACAAAAGAGGGCCTATCCTGTTTCATATGAATCATTTTTCTCCTCCAACAACTTTTCGTTGGTACGTCTTCTATTGTATCATAAATTCGAAAATAGTGAAGTGTTTTTTATCAAAAATGACGGAATCTTTCATATCGCTCATTTACAATGGAATCACTGTCTTTTTCCTTATATTTTGCCAGAAACTCTTTGATATAACATCTCATATAGCGAATGATGTCCATAAAGTTTTCTTCTCCCACCGGCCTTACTTCCGGTATTACTTTTTCAATTACTTTCAATTCCAGTAAATCCGCTGCTGTAATCTTCATTACTTCTGACGCCTCATCTGCACGTTTGCTATCCTTCCACAGAATCGATGCAAAGCCTTCCGGAGAAAGAATGGAATAAGTTGCATTTTCCATCATATACACCTCATTTGACACAGCCATGGCAAGAGCTCCTCCACTTCCGCCTTCTCCAATTACGATACTGAGAATCGGAACTGTCAAACCTGACATTTCATAGAGGTTTCTGGCTATCGCTTCACCCTGTCCTCTCTCTTCTGCACCAATGCCGCAGAATGCTCCCGGAGTATCCACAAAACAAATAATCGGTCGTTTGAATCGTTCTGCCTCTTTCATCAAACGCAGTGCTTTTCGATATCCCTCAGGAGAAGGCATTCCAAAGTTTCTTATAATATTTTCTTTGGTACTCTTTCCCTTTTGTTGTGCAATGACTGTCACAGGCATTCCTCCCAATGTTGCAATACCTCCAACGATGGCTCCATCATCTCCATAACAACGGTCTCCATGAAATTCTATGAAATCCTTAAAGATTTCATGAATATAAGATAATGCTGCGGGACGCTCTGCACTTCTGGATATCTTTACTTTTTCCCAGGAAGACATTTCAGATTTATCCCTGAGAGGAATGTTTGCGATAGACATATTTTTTTTCAAATAATGCTCATAGGTATTAATACGGTCTGTTTTCGCCGTATGAATTCTTATAATATCACTGAGTGTGTCCTTCAAATCATTACGATTGACAATGGCATCAACAAAGCCTTTTTCCAGCAAAAACTCAGATCTCTGGAATCCTTCCGGAAGTTTCTGTCCGATGGTCTGCTCAATGACTCTTGGTCCTGCAAATCCTATCAAAGCACCCGGTTCTGCCAGAATGATATCACCTAACATGGCAAAGCTTGCTGTTACTCCTCCGGTAGTTGGATCTGTTAAAACAGAGATATAAAGCTGACCTGCATCGTTATGTCTCTTAATCGCCTGAGATGTTTTTGCCATCTGCATCAAAGAAACAATTCCCTCCTGCATTCTTGCCCCTCCGGAGCATGCAAAAATAACAACCGGCAATTTCTCGCCCGTCGCTTTCTCAAACATCCTTGTAATCTTTTCCCCAACTACTTCTCCCATACTTCCCATCAGAAATCTGGAATCACACACACCGATTGCAATCTTCTGTCCATGAATCAACCCCTGTCCGGTAAGAACAGCTTCACGAAGTCCTGTTTTCTTATGTAACATCTCCAGTTTTTCTTCATATCCCGGAAAGTTCAGTGGATTGGTTGTGGTCAAATCTTTGTCCCACTCTTCAAAGCTTCCTTCATCCAGTACCATTTCCAGTCTTTGTAACGCAGCAATCCTGAAATTATATCCGCATTTTGGACAGATATGGCTGTTATTTTCCACATCTTCTGTATAAACGGTTTCTCCACAGTTGACGCATTTCATCCACATTCCTTCCGGAATATTAGATATACTTTTCTCGCCCTTTGCAGCTTTTTCCCGCTCCTTTCCAATGGAAATATAATTTGTTTTCTTAAATGCAAACGCCATAATGCATAACCTCCAATATAAGTCAGACAGGCGAAAGTATACACTTCCGCCCGCTTTCCCAGATTCTATAATCCATATACATCTTTGATAAAGTGTGTATTAATATCTCCCTTACGGAATTTTTCATTTGAAATAATATCAAACTGAAAATCTATATTCGTCTTCACACCTTCAATTACCAGTTCACCCAATACCGACTGCATTTTATTAATCGCTGATTCTCTGTCTTTGTCATGCACAATTACTTTGCATATCATAGAATCATAATTTGGCGGTATCACATAACCCTGATAAATTGCGGAATCAATTCTTACACCGTTACCTCCCGGAAAATGAATATTTTCAATTTTCCCTGGTGAAGGACGGAATTTTTTGGATGGGTCTTCTGCATTGATTCTGCATTCAATGGCATGACCATCTATTTGTACATCCTCCTGATGATAAGCCAGTTTCTCACCGGATGCAATCCGGATTTGCTCTTTTATCAGGTCGAATCCTGTCACCATCTCCGTAACGGGATGTTCAACTTGTATTCTTGTATTCATTTCCATAAAATAAAATTCACCGCTTTTATCCAGCAAAAATTCTATGGTTCCTGCATTTTCATAATGAGCTGCTTTGGCTGCTTTCACAGCTATTTCACCCATTTTCTTCCTCATCTCCGCATTGATTGCCGGTGATGGGGATTCTTCGATTACTTTCTGATGATTTCTCTGGACAGAACAATCTCTTTCTCCCAGATATATAACATTGCCATACTTATCTGCTAATATCTGTATTTCCACATGCCGAGGACTTTGAATATATTTCTCAATATACATGGTATCATCACCAAATGCTGCTACTGATTCCGCTTGAGCTGTGTTAAAATTCAACACAAAATCATCATGGTTTTCAGCAACACGCATTCCTTTTCCTCCACCACCGGATGATGCCTTTATTATCACCGGATAACCCATCTCATCTGCAATTTCCAAACCTTTTTCAGCCTCAAATACCGGTTCCTTTGTTCCCGGAGTCACTGGAACTCCCGCTTCAATCATGGTCTTTCTTGCCTCAGATTTGTTACCCATCTTTTCGATAATTTCTGCCCCGGGTCCAATGAAAATAATATTGCATTTTTCACACATATCGGCAAATTTGCTGTTTTCTGACAGAAAACCAAATCCCGGATGAATGGCGTCAGCCTTAGTCAGAATGGTCGCAGATAAGATACGTTCCATATTCAAATAACTCTCTGCCGAGTTCGCCGGTCCAATGCAAATCGCCTCATCAGCCAGCTGGGTATGTAATGCATCCTTATCAGCAGTAGAATATACAGCCACTGTTTTGATTCCCATTTCCCGACAGGCCCGGATGATTCTCACTGCTATTTCGCCTCTGTTGGCGACAAGAATTTTCTTAATCATTCTGTTCTCCATTTCCGTGGTTCCTACTGCGGATCTCCCACTGCAAAAGTAAGTTCTGCTATCACAGCCGGCTTTCCATCGACAGAAGCCACTGCCTTGCCCACTCCAATCGGCCCTTTTCTCTTTATAATTTCACATTCCAGTTTCAATAAATCTCCCGGAACAACTTTTCTCTTAAACTTAGCTGAATTGATGGAACCAAAATAAGCAGTCCTTCCCTTATTTTCTTCCATACTGAGGATTGCAACTGCTCCCACCTGTGCCAGTGCTTCTATCATCAGCACACCAGGCATAACCGGTTCCCCCGGAAAATGACCTTTAAAAAAGAACTCATCATAAGTCACCGCTTTGTATCCCACTGCACGTTCACCCGGTACCAGTTCTTCAATCTTATCTACCAGCAAAAACGGATGTCTGTGAGGTATAATTTCCTGTATCTCTTTAATTCCTAACACATCTGCCTCTTTTCCCGCATTTCAAGCGATTATTTAATCTTAAACAATGGCTGGTCGTATTCTACCATATCCTTATTATTGACCATAATTTCTACAATTTCTCCATCGAAATCACTTTCAATATCATTCATCAGTTTCATCGCCTCAATGATGCCGAGGATCTGTCCCTTCTGGACAATATCTCCCACTCTCACGAATGGTTCTGCACCCGGTGACGCACTGCTGTAGAATGTTCCCACCAATGGTGATTTCACAATCTTCAATCCGGCATCTTCTGCTTTTGCCTCCTGTGCTGCCGGTCTGTCTGTTACAACTGCATCAACTACCGGAAGAGAAGTCATTGTTACCG
>CALWLV010000101.1 GCA_944381595.1 uncultured Roseburia sp. | reverse complement strand
AATGGAGAGAAGATGGTTGTCGTTAGCCATCTTTTTTCTCTTTTTAGTGAAAAATTTAGCTGAGGCTGTGACTTTTGATGTCACAGCCTCAGCTGTTATGGACTATCTATTTTCCGACAGCCCCTTTCTATTATTTTCATATCATATCAAATTATTTTGATATGTATATTGTATGAACGAAATGCTATATTGTCAAGAGGTTTTTGCCAATAAAGTTTTTCATATTCGAAAAGAAGGCGTCCACTGGAAGAGGCCTTAGAGTATAATTATCATTGGCAAAAATAAAGGGAAGAGACCGAGGTCTCTTCCCAACCATACAGAAAGGCGGTCAGTTACTGACGAGCGCCGCAGCCAGTGCAGTACTGGTAGTCAGGGACTTCGACAGTCTGTTCAGCCTGGTCGACAACTTTGTAAGAATCGACAACTTTGTATGTATAGTTCTCGCAATTGTCCCAGAAGTCAGTCATGATGTGGGTACCAGCGTCATGTGCGTTGTCGAACTGCTGACCACAATTGTTGCAAACGTATTTTTTGACTTCCTCGTAGTGGAACACTTCGGGAATCGTCTGTGTGGTGTAATGTTGCACCCAATTGTGTTGATGAACAGGCTGTGTGGGTTCGGCAGGTTCAGATGGTTGAGTCGTAGGTTCAGCAGGTTTGCTGGAACTAGAGGTGCTACCAGAATTGCTCGAAGAGCCAGAGCTGCTCGAAGAGCTGTTGCTGTTTGAAGAACCGCTGTTGCTCGAAGAGTTGGAGCTGGAACTGATTGAGCTATTGTTTGAGCTTGAGCTTGATTGGCTCGTGCTTTCTGATTGAGCAGGCTGTGAAGTTGTCTGTGAGGCAGTGTCGGCGGTCTGTATCTCTGTCGTTTCAGCCACTACGTCAGTAGCATCAGCAGCATCTGTTTCTTTCGCTTCTGTTGTGGCTTCCTCTTTCTCAGCCTCAGTTTCGTCTTCGGTATCTTTCTCCTCTTTGTCGACGATTTCCTTTTCTTCGTCTTTTTTAGCAGAATCGTCAACCGATGCAACAACTTTCTTGTCATTATCATTTCCGCCGCTCAGAGCAGATACACCAGCTACAGAACCAACGACCAGAACGCAAACCAGAACAGCAGGGATGATGGATTGCTTCTTGTGGTCTTTCAGAAATGCAGCGACCTTATCTTTTGTTTTTCTCAACTTGTCCATGACAAATTTCCCCTTTCATATGTATATAAATATATCTCATCACACAATTATATATCCTTATGTAGACAAAAATCAATACCGGTACGTAAAAAAATGTTTTAATCTTTGAAAAGAAGCCGTCGAACGGAAAAGGCTCGTCAATTGACTTTTAAAAAGAATTATGATAGAATAAAAAAAATTTCAATGAAACATATATCAATGCGTAATGTGCGGAATTTTAGCGGTTTTGTGCAGAGAACGTCGTTGAATAAATAAGGAGCAGTTATATGTTGAATGAGGAA
Organism: uncultured Roseburia sp.; assembly: GCA_944381595.1. Taxonomy (GTDB): domain Bacteria; phylum Bacillota; class Clostridia; order Lachnospirales; family Lachnospiraceae; genus CAG-303. The sequence continues at coordinate 34,998 of CALWLV010000101.1, read as the reverse complement.
AAAGTTGCACTAATGACAAAGATGGCACTTTACGAACAGGGAGAAGGAAGAAAAAGCATTCCTATGAGCAAATACTACCGTTCTGATTATTTGAGCCTTCGGCTGCTGAATTCAGTTATTCTTGTATCTGTGGCATATGCCCTGATTGGGGGGCTGGTTATGCTGGTGAATTTCGAATGGATTCTGGAGAATTTGGTGCATATGGATCTGGTTTTAATTGGGAAACGGATACTGATTTCTTACCTGGTGGCGATCCTGCTCTATGCAGTACTGACTTATGTCATATATGCGTGGCGCTTTAAGAAATGCCGCAAAGGTCTGAATGAATATAATGGAAATTTAAAACAATTGTATGCCATCAACAGACAGGAAGAAAAAGAAAAGAAGTATGAGGCAGGAGGATACTAAAAGATGAGAAATTTACTGGTAATCAAAGACTGGTATCAGGATATGTATCGTAAATATGGAACATTTATAGAGATTGGCTTGAAACTGGCGGTATCTCTTCTTGCTGTGATTCTGCTGAATGTTAATATAGGAACTATGGCAGTGCTTGAAAATCCTCTGATTGTGATTGGTATTGCAGTGATTTGTGCACTGGTTCCAAAAAGCATTATGGTTCTGATTCTTGCAGCAGTCATAGTTGCACATTTTGCGGCAATTTCCATAGAAATGGCAGCATTTATACTGGTCTTGCTGTTTATTATGTTCCTGTTATATTTCCGCTTTTCAGCCGGGGACAGCATGGTTTTAATTTTAGTTCCGGTATTATTCATGATAAATATACCATTTGTAGTTCCGGTGGCAATGGGACTGTTGGCAACGCCATTTTCCATTGTTTCGGTAGCCTGTGGATCGATTCTGTACTTTATGCTTCGCTATGTACATATGAATCTGGAAACTCTGACAGCTTCTTCTGCGGATGGATTGACCAGTATGACTAATATGGCAAGGGAAGTATTTACAAGTGAGTCATTGTATCTGGTTCTAATCAGTTTTTCCATAGCACTGGCAGCGGTATATGTGCTTCGCAAACTATCCATTCGTAACGCATGGGAGATTGCAGTGTGTGCAGGGATTGGCATTCAGGCAGTGATTCTTCTAATTGGAATTCTGGTTGTTCGCATAGATGTATTTACTATTCCGGCACTTGTTATAGGAAGTATTATCAGTCTTTTGCTTGCGATGATGCTGGCAGTGATGAGACATAACGTGGATTATGCCCGAACAGAATATACACAGTTTGAGGATGATGATTATTATTATTATGTTAAGGCAGTACCAAAAATCAAGACCCGGGAAAAGAATAGTTCTCCAAGGGCTCAAAGGAATAGAAAGAAAAAAAGGTAAAAATAAGAAATTAGAAAAGGAAGTGAGATAATAATGAGTGAAGCGATATCAAATTTTTTTCGAACATACATTCCTATCAGAATCGAAGTAACCGATATTGTGGAGATTATTATTATCTCCTTTATGATTTATGAACTGTTAAAATGGGTGAAAAGCACCAAGGCGTGGCAGCTGATAAAAGGAATTCTGGTGATTCTGGTGTTTATTGCCCTGGCAGCTATTTTTAAGCTAAACACGATTCTGTGGATTGTGGATAAGGCAGTGAATGTACTGATGTTCGCCATCGTAATTGTGTTCCAGCCGGAGTTAAGAAGGGCATTGGAACAGCTGGGAAGAAAGAAATTTTTCGCAGGATTGCTGCCGGACAATTCAGAGACAAACGAACGGTTCAGTGATGAGACCGTGGATGCTCTCGTCAGAGCAGCCTATGATATGGGAAAAGTAAAGACAGGGGCGTTAATTGTCATTGAACAGGATACGAATCTGTCGGAATACGAAGCAACGGGTATTGAACTGGATGCCCTGGTGAGCAGCCAGTTGATTATTAATATCTTTGAGCATAATACACCTCTTCATGATGGAGCTGTGATTATGCGGGGAAACCGTCTGACGGCAGCTACCTGTTATCTGCCGCTTTCAGATAATATGGAATTAAGTAAGGAACTGGGAACAAGGCATAGAGCCGCTGTGGGAATCAGTGAAGTGACAGATTCCTTTACCATCGTAGTTTCAGAGGAGACCGGTGGTGTTTCCGTAGCGGTTGGAGGACAATTGTTCCGGAATATGGATGAAGAGAAATTGAGGTCACATTTGGTAAGACTTCAGAATAAACAGATCGATGTGAAGAAATTCCGCTTGTGGAAAATCCGAAATGATAAAGCCAAAACGATAGAAGCAAAGAATCGGGAAAAGGCGGAAAAAGAAAAGAAGGAAAAGAAAACGGGAAAAAAGAAATAGAGGTATTGCCATGGAGAAAAAATGGAATGACAATTTAATATTAAAAGTCTTGTCCGTAGTGATGGCAATTTTGATTTGGATTGTTGTGGTGAATATCGAGGATCCAAGCAAAACCAGAACAATTACCGGTATTAAGGTGGAAGTTGAAAATGATACAGTAATTACGGAAAACAATCAGGTATATACGATAACAGAAGGACAGCTGATTTCTGTAAAAGTGACGGGACCAAGAACAATTGTAGATTCTCTGCGGGCAGATGATTTTGTTGCTACAGCAGATTTTAAAGATTTGTCTGTGGCAAACTCGGTTCCAATTAATGTGGAGTTGAAAGAATATGAGAATCAGCAGAGAGTAACAATCAATGAAAAGTCGAACAATACCTTGCGTTTGGAAATCGAAGATCTGGAGGAACAGACCTATCATGTCCAGGTTAAGTATACGGGAACAGTTGCAGAATCTTATGTTGTGGCAGAAACGAAACTGGAAACGGAACAGGTTAAGGTAACAGCTCCGGAATCGGTGCATGACAGTATCAAGGAAGTCAGCGTCAGTGTAAACATCAATGATGTTTCCCAGGATTTTGAACAAATTGTTCCGGTGAAAGTATATAATGATAAAGGCGTAGAACTGATACAGGCTGACAACCATGTGACCACTGATAAAACTCAGATAAAAACAAGTAATGTGGTTTACTATACAAAAAAGGTTCCTGTTTCTTATGAGGAAATAAATGAAATAGGAAATAATATGGAAGTGGCAGAAGTACAATTAAGCAGTACTGAGTTAAATGTTATGGGAAGAAAAGAGACATTGGATCAGTTGAGCCAAATTGTTCTGCCAACTGAAGGAATCACCTCGGATCAAAATCAGAATGAACTGCAGATGGTTTATGATGTAAAGGAACTGCTTCCGAACGGAGTATATCTGAATGATTCGGTGGAGACAATAACACTGACAATTACATTGGAAGAAATTACAGATAAAACAATATCGTTAAATGTGGCAAATATTGGTATTCGAAATATTCCAAATGGAATGGATGCATCCATTGTTACCACTGGAAAGGTCAGCATTACTTTGCGCGGTACGAAACAATTGCTTGATGAAATCAACGCAGATTCCGTGAATGCTTACGTAAGCCTTAAGAATTTGGGGGAAGGAGTATTCAGGGTACCGGTTGAAATCTCACTGAATGATGGAATCCGGATGATTTCTGAGGTCTATGTAGATGTGAATATCAGAGATGCTCAGAATGAGAATCCGAATAATAATACAACCGGAAATGAACCGGGAACAGATCAGACAACGACAGATTCTACATCCGGACAGGAGAATAGTTCTTCAGCAGAGGAAGAATCAACCACACCGGAGGAGACGGAGACAACGACGGAAGAGTCAGAAAGCAGTGAGCAGGAAGAAACTTGAAACAGGAGAGAATAAATTATGATTAGTGGAAAAGTGAGAGTGATAGATGAGACTGGACTTCATTTAAAACCGGCGGGTATTTTATGCAAAAAGGCAGTAAAATATAGCAGTACCGTGAAAATAAAAAATAAGAATGGTATTTATAACGCAAAAAGTGTTTTAAGTGTTCTCGGGGCTTGTGTACGATGTGGTGAAGAGATTGAACTCATTTGCGAAGGGGAAGATGAAGAAGAAGCATTAAAAACTCTGACGAAGGAAATAAGTCAGGGATTGTATCGGGAAGAACTTTTATAATGATGGAGGCAATGTAAGATGGCAAAATATTTTGGTACGGATGGGTTTCGCGGGGAAGCAAATGTGACACTGAATGTGGAACATGCATATAAAGTAGGACGATACCTTGGATGGTATTTTGGAAAGGAACATAAAGCTAGGGTTGTAATTGGAAAAGACACAAGAAGAAGCAGTTATATGTTTGAATATGCCCTGGTAGCGGGATTGACTGCATCAGGAGCGGATGCATATCTTCTGCATGTTACAACCACACCAAGTGTTTCCTATGTGGTCAGAACAGAAGGCTTCGACTGCGGTATTATGATTTCCGCCAGCCATAATCCATATTACGATAATGGGATTAAAATTATCAATGGTTCAGGTATGAAGATGGAAGCAGAAGTAGAAGAACAGATTGAGAATTACATCGATGGAAAAATAGAGGAATTGCCTTATGCAGTGAAAGAAAACATTGGAAGGACTGTTGATTTTGCTGCGGGAAGAAATCGTTATATCGGATATCTGATTTCCATTGCCACAAGATCCTTTAAAGATAAAACCGTTGCTCTGGATTGTTCCAACGGAAGTGCTTCAGCGATTGCAAAAAATGTATTTGATGCGTTAGGAGCCAAGACCCTGGTAATCAACAATCAGCCGGACGGAACCAATATTAATACGAATTGCGGCTCCACCCATATTCAGGTTTTGGCAGATTTCGTAAAAGAGCATCAGGTGGATGTAGGATTTGCTTATGATGGAGATGCAGACCGTTGTATTGCAGTAGATGAGCATGGAAATGTTGTGGATGGAGATGGCATCATGTATGTTTGTGGTACATATATGAAAGAACATGGTCAGCTAAACAATGATACGGTCGTGACAACGGTGATGTCCAATATCGGACTCTATCGTGCGTTTGAAAGGGAAGGTATCCATACAGAACAAACAGCGGTAGGAGATAAATATGTTTGCGAAAATATGATGAAAAATGGACATTGCCTGGGTGGAGAACAGTCCGGTCATATTATTTTCAGTAAGCATGCAACCACAGGAGATGGAATTCTTACATCTTTAAAAATCATGGAGGCCATGATAGAGAAGAAACAGTCCTTGGGAGAACTCACCAGGGAACTTCATATATTCCCACAGATTTTGGTGAATGTGAAAGTAAAAGATAAGAATGTTGCCATGGAAGATTCTGAAGTGCTGGCAGCGAAAGATCAGGTGACAGCAAAACTGGAAGGAAACGGAAGAATTTTACTGCGTCCAAGCGGAACAGAGAATCTGGTTCGCGTCATGGTGGAAGCAGAAAGCGATGAAATCTGTAAAGAAATGGCTGAACTTGTGGTAGATAAGTTAAAGAAATATGTGGAATAGCAGTAGTTTTGGATAAAAACAGAAACGGAGCAGCGTTATGGAACAGGTAGATATTGTAATACCGATATATCAGCCGGATAAGAAATTACATTTGCTCATGAATCGGTTAATGACTCAGACCGTTCATCCGGAGCATGTATATCTTATTTACACGAAGGCGGAGAAGAAGCGTGTTCAGACAGAAAAAGTATTGCAGAACATTGTTTCTGAATATCCTCAGACAAAAATAATAGAAATAGAAGAAAAGTCATTTGATCATGGTGGAACAAGGGATATGGCCATGAATCTATGCACTTCTGAATATGTACTGATGATGACGCAGGATGCAATTCCAAAAAACAGAAAATTAATTGAAAATCTGCTGAAAGCTCAAAAAAGTGATGTGGCTGTTGTATATGCAAAGCAGGAACCGGAGAAAGAGTGCCGTATCATAGAGAAGTATACCAGAGGTTTTAACTATCCGGAGGAATCCTCATCGGCAAGAGAAATTGCAGAAAAAACACAGAATGGAATCAAGGCAATCTTTTGTTCGGATGTATGTGCGATGTATCGCAGAGAGCTTTATGACGAAATTGGTGGATTTCCGAAAAAAACAATATTTAATGAGGATGAAATCTATGCGGCAAAAGCCCTGAAAGCGGGATATGATGTCAGATATGAGGCGTCGGCAGTCGTCATTCATTCTCATAATTACAGTGGATTGCAGTATTTTAGAAGATATTTTGACTTGGGAGTTTCCCATGCGGATTTTCGTTATATCTTTGAGGAATATCATTCTCAGGATGAGGGCGTCCGGTTGGTGAAGGATACTTTGAAGTATCTGCTCAGGGAACAGGAATATCTGGAGATTCCACGTTTGATTTATCACAGTGGGATGAAATTTCTCGGAATGAAATTAGGGCAGCAATATAAAATGTTGCCGAAGCAGGTAATTGTTCGATGTACATCGAATCAAAATTACTGGAAGAAATAGAACAGGGAGGATGGTCATGTTAAACTATCAGAAATATAAAAGGGTACCTGTAGTGAAGCTTCCTGACAGGGAGTGGCCAAATAAAGAAATTGAAAAAGCACCGGTATGGTGTAGTGTGGATCTTCGTGATGGAAATCAGGCATTGATAGAACCGATGGTGGTAGAAGAAAAAATTGAATTTTTTCAGATGCTGGTGAAACTGGGATTTAAGGAAATTGAAGTAGGATTTCCTTCTGCATCTCAGATTGAATATGATTTCTTAAGACAGTTGGTTGTTCAGAATCTGATTCCGGATGATGTGACAGTTCAGGTGCTGGTACAATGTAGAGAACATCTGATTGAGAAAACCTTTGAGGCACTTCAGGGAGTAAAGAGAGCTATTGTGCATATTTACAATTCCACATCTACGCTTCAAAGAGATGTTGTTTTCCACATGGGAAAAGAGGAAATCAAGAAAATTGCCATAGAAGGAACCAGAATGGTAAAGAAATATGTGGAACAATTTCCAGGAGAAATTGTGTTGGAATATTCTCCGGAAAGCTTCACGGGAACGGAACTGGATTATGCCATGGAAGTATGTACTGCAGTACAGAAAGAATGGGGTGCGACCAAAGAAAAGCCGATGATTATCAATCTTCCGGCAACGGTTGAGATGAACACACCAAATGTGTATGCAGATCAGATTGAATGGATGAACAGACATTTTGAAAACAGAGAGTCGATTATCTTAAGTGTACATCCACACAATGACCGTGGTACCGGCGTGGCAGCAGCAGAAATGGCACTGTTAGCGGGAGCGGACAGAGTGGAAGGAACTCTGTTTGGAAATGGAGAACGTACCGGTAATGTGGATATTTTAAATCTCGCATACAATATGTTTTCACAAGGTATTAATCCGGAGCTTGCGCTGGAGCATATTAATGAAGTGATTGAAGTGTACGAAAGATGTTGTAAGATGACCATAGGAATGCGTCATCCGTATGCAGGAAAACTTGTATTTACAGCATTTTCCGGTTCACATCAGGATGCCATTAACAAGGGTATGAAGGCAATGAAAGAACGCCAGGATGGATATTGGGAAGTACCATATCTTCCGGTGGACCCTTCTGATTTGGGAAGAGAATATGAGCCGATTGTAAGAATCAACAGCCAGTCAGGAAAAGGCGGTGTTGCATTCGTGATGGACACCTGTTTTGGTTTCAAACTTCCAAAAGGAATGCACAAAGAATTTGCAGATGTCATTCAGAAGATTACCGAGAAACAGGGCGAAGTATCACCGGAGACCATTATGGAGAAGTTCCGGGAGGAATATCTGACATTTAGGACAGAACGGGAGTATCCATATACCTTTACCGCCTGCAAGATGGAAGATGTGGAGCACACACCAAATGGCGATACCAAAATCACACTGGACTTCAAGTACAGAGGAGAGGAAAAACACGTAGTGATAACGGGAAACGGACCAATCAATGCTGTGAAGAATGCGCTCCATGAAGTAACAGGTGTCAATATGAAAGTCAATGATTATTCGGAACATGCGTTGGGTGAAGGATCAAACGCAAAGGCGGCAGCGTATATCAGTGTGACTGATAAAGATACGGGTCGCACGACTTATGGAGTGGGTGTAAGCACGAACATCACAAGAGCATCCATCCGTGCGTTGTTCAGTGCCCTTAACAGATTGGAAAGATAGAAAGGAAATCAAAATGAAGAAGATATTAGTGACAGGAGCCAATGGACAATTGGGTCGTGCAGTTCGAAAAGAATATGCAGGCGAAAATGTGGAATTTATTAATACGGATGTGGTGATGACAGACGGGATTACCACAACTCTTGATATTACCAATATAGATGAAGTAATGTCTCTGGTGAAAGAAGCAAAGCCGGACGTTATCTTCAACTGTGCAGCTCATACGAATGTAGATAAGTGCGAGCAGGAGTGGGATCTTGCATACAAGATTAATGCCATCGGACCAAGAAATTTAAGTATTGCAGCCACAGAGACTGGTGCAAAGATGATGCATATTTCTACGGATTATGTATTTGAGGGCAATGGAACAAAGCCGTATACTGAGTTTGATCAGACAAACCCAATCAGTGCATATGGTAAGACAAAGCTCGAAGGAGAAAAATTTGTAAAAGAATTTGCACAGAAGCATTTTATTTTAAGAACTGCATGGCTGTATGGAGATGGTAAGAATTTTGTCAAGACCATGTTAAAATTGTCAGAGACTCACGATGAACTGAATGTGGTATGTGACCAGAAGGGGTCTCCGACCAGTGCCTCAGAATTGGCAAGAATGATGCATTTCTTGGAAGGAACAGATAATTACGGTTTGTTCCATGCTACCTGCGAGGGAGATACAAACTGGGCAGATTTTACAGAAGAAATTTTCCGTCTTGCAGGAAAGAAAGTTAAGGTAAATCACGTAACCTCTAAGCAGTATAAGGAAATGAATCCGGCATCTGCCGACAGACCGGCATATTCCATTCTGGAAAACTATATGATTAAACTTACCAGTGGTTTTATGATGGCAGACTGGAAAGATGGCATTGCACAATATATGAGGGAATTGTAAATGAAGAAAAAGATATTAGTGACAGGAGCAGGTGGATATATTGGTCGGCACATCGTAACTGCACTATTGGAAGCAGGTGCGGAAGTACTTGCTGTTGATGTAAAATTTGACGGAGTAGATGAAAGAGCAGTCAGAATACAAGAAGATATTTTTTCAGGGGATGAAAAAATATATGAAAAACTGGGCTGCCCGGATGTATGTCTTCATATGGCATGGAGAGATGGATTCGTGCATAATTCTGAAAAACATATTACAGATTTGGAAAAACATTATTTCTTTCTCAAGAATATGTTGGATGGAGGTTTAAAACAGGTCGCAGTCATGGGTTCCATGCACGAGGTGGGATACCATGAAGGTGCAATTGATGAAAATACACCAACAAATCCATTGTCATTATATGGAATTGCAAAAAATACATTAAGACAGCTCACCATGATTTTGGGACAGAGTCATCAGGCCAAGGTTCAATGGATTCGCGGATTCTATATTTATGGTGATGATTTGAATAGTAATTCTATTTTTTCTAAAATTGTAAAAGCGGAACAAGAGGGAAAGACAGAATTTCCATTTACAACAGGAAAGAACTTATATGATTTTATAAAAATAGATGAAATGGCAGAACAGATTGCGGCCATTGTAATGCAGGATGAAGTAACAGGCATTATTAACAGTTGTACCGGAAGACCGGTGTCACTGGCAGAACAGATAGAGGGCTTTATTAAGGAGAATGGATTTCATATCAAATTGAAATATGGTGCATTTCCGGATCGTCCATATGATTCACCGGGAATTTGGGGGGATGCAGCGAAAATCAATGAGATTATGAGTAAAAAACAAAAATAAGGGATAGATAAAAATGGTCCAGCCGGAACTCCGGCTGGACCATTTTATTAGGAATTTGCTTGTAAAATCAAGAAAAATGAGATATAATAGCAATAATATTGTGTTTTTTTACAGAGATATATTCAGGAAAGAAGAGATGAGAATAACATGAATAAAACATTGGAAAGTAGTATGCATGGTATCAGTTCAAATGTAAATTTATGCAGATTTTTATGCGCTGCACTGGTAATACTATGTCATGCATATCCACTGACTAACAATTCAACAGATGCTATGTTACGTTTTACGAATGGACAATGCAGCTTTGGAGGGCTTGCCGTTGCCGTTTTGTTCTTTTTTAGCGGTTTATATGTCACAAAGTCTATGACAAGACGATCCGGCGTTGGCGAATATATCAAAGCAAGATGTATCAGAATATTTCCACCACTTATACTGGTGGTACTTTTATGCGTATTTATCGTAGGACCGATTTGTACTAATTTATCAGTGGGAAGTTATTTTGGAAATGCTTCCACATATATCTATTTGCTGAATGGAATTACGATTCCGGTACATAATTTACCGGGAGTGTTTACATCATCTGTCTATGCGCCAACTGTAAATGGCTCATTGTGGACAATGTCCATAGAATTTGCATGTTATATAGCATTACTTGTATTTTATAAAATATATTGTAAATCCGGAAAAAAGAAAGGCTGCCTTGCAGTACTTGCAGCAGTGATTGTTGCAGGATGTGTGGGAATATATATTTTGGCAGATCGGATACCTGCTCTGTCCATATTTTCAGCTGCTGTCGTACCGATTCTTGCATTCTTTATCGGAACTGCATATTACATAGGAAGAAACACAGTGAAATTAGACTGGAAATTAGGTTTGATGGGAATGATAGTATTGATTGTAGCAGGAAAATTTCCGTTTTTCAATCTTGTATTACTGTTGATCATGCCTTATGTCGTATTATGTCTTACCCTTGGGACAAAACAGATACTAAAAAATTTAAAAATATTGGAATTATCCTATGAAATGTATTTATTAGGATGGCCAATCCAGCAAATCCTTATCTGCAATCTGAATATAGGAACATCACCATGGACCAATTTTTTGATTGCACTTCCTATCGATATTCTTATATCCTGGTTGGTATTTCAGATTGCCGAGAAGCCATTTAGAAAGAAATAAGGGAGAAATAAATGAATAAGTTATTGAACATAGTAAAGAATAAAGATGTTTTCTGGAATATGATGGGAGTATCTTTTAATGCTTTTTATTCATTGATTATTGTCATCATAGTCACGAGATTGAATGGAGTAGCAGCAGCCGGCCAGTTTTCCTTCGCCTTTTATGTTTCGTCCATCGCTCAGACGATAGGAAATTATGGTGGAAGAATATATCAGATATCAGACGTCACCGGAAAATATACAGATGGCGATTATGTACTATTAAAATATGTTACGAGTACCATCATGATGGCGGTCATATTTATTTTTTGTCTGGCAAATGGCTATGACATAGTCAAAATATCACTGATTATGATACTGGTACTATTTCGATTTTTTGAATCTGTATCAGAGGCTTATTATGGAATCATGCAAAAAAATAATGATTTGTCAAGAGTTGGAAAATCAATGACATTCAGGGTTATATTAAGCATGATTATTTTTGTCATTGTGGATGTGATAGTCGGAAATATTGTATGGGCATCCATGGGATTTGTGGCAGGATATCTGTTATTTATGATATTTTATGACAGAAGGATAGCGGGGTCTTTTGTCACGATTTCTTTGGAATTTACAAGTCGAATCGGAAGAATTTTAAAGGAATGTTTCCCGGTATTTTTGTATACATTCCTGTACCTTCTGATATTAAATATCACGAGATATTTTGTGGATTTAAGGTTAAGTGATGAAGCTCAGGGGTATTATAGCATACTTGTTATGCCGGCCTCTATCATTGCGTTATTTGCACAATTTATGATACAGCCCATGGCAACAAAATTAGTTGATTTTTATTATGGCAATCTTCATAAATTTATGAAAACTGTAGGCGGGATGATAGCCGGACTTATGGTGTTTGGTATTTTTGCCGCACTCATAACGTATGTGATTGGTGCACCGATACTGTCTTTTGTATATGGTATTGATTTTTCCAATTATAAAATAGGACTGGCGATGATTGTATTTTCAGGAATATGCAGTGGAATTACTTCCATCATCAGTAATATTCTGGTTATCATGAGAAAAATGAAATATCAGATTATCTGTTATTTTATATCGGTATTTGTAACAATAATGATTTCGGCAGTATTTGTCAGAACCATTGTAAACGAGGGATTATTGGCATATATACTGAGTATGGTAATCCAAATGTTCTTGTTTTTGGCTATCTATTTTGTTACTGTTGAGAAGAAAAAAAGAAAGGGAATTGAGGAATAATATGGCAAAGACATTAAATGTATTATATCAAAGCGATAATAATTATGCAGAACTTACAGGTGTATCCATTGTATCTTTATATGAAAATAATAAACACATAGAGAATCTGAACGTATATTTGCTAAATGACAATATAAGCGAAGAAAATCTTGAATTAATGAAAATCACAGCAAAGAATTATAACAGAAAAATTACAATTGTAGACACAAAGGAAATTCTGGAGCGTTTGATTGCACTTAAAGTGGAGCCATATAAGAACACATATACCACATATTTCAAATTATTTGCAATCAACCAGTTAAAACTTCCAACCAACAGACTTCTTCAGTTAGATGGAGATACCATCATCAATCAGCCGTTGGACGAGTTAATTGATATGGATATTGATGGTTGTGTGTGCGCAGCCACATATGCCTCTATCTTAAATGATTACAAGAAATGTGTGAATATACCTGAAAATGATAAATATTATAATTGTGGTGTACTGCTTATAAATACAGATTTCTGGAAAGAATATGAATGTGAGGAAAAGATAGTATATCATCTTACACATGAAAGAAATCGCTACTTTATTGTGGATCAGGATATCATCAATGTTCTTTTCCGGGACAAAATCAAGTATCTTCATCTGAAATACAATTTCAACAGTGGATATTATATCTATGGAATAGATGGCTCTATTAAGATATACAACTTTAAGGATGAATACTACAGCAGCAGAGAATTAATTGAAGAGGCTTATCAGAAACCTTATATTTATCACTGTATGGGTGCCATGACAGGAAGACCATGGGAACAGGATAACATTCATCCGCAGAATGATTTATATGATAAATATCTGGCGATGTCGGTATGGAAAGATAAACCAAAGAAGATTGTAAGAAGAAGTTTTATATTCAGAATGCAGAGAAGACTGTATTTGTTGCTTCCACTGAAACTGTACATTCCGATTCATAAGATTGCATTGAAGAATTATGTAAATAAAATGAATAAAAGTGTGCAGAAACACGATTCATAGAAAAAACTTGTAAAATAGGCATACATGATATATAATCTAAGGGATTTGCAGATTTTTGGTTTGTGAAATAAATTAGAACAGAAAAAGGGAGAGACTAAGTTTATGTACACAGGAAAGAATCATACATTTGTTATATGTGCATATAAAGAAAATCCATATCTGGAAGATACCATTCAATCATTGGAAAAACAGACTGTTAAGAGCAGAATCATATTGTCTACTTCAACGCCAAATGATCACATCAGACGTATATGTGAAAAACATCAGATAGAATGGTTTGTAAATGAACATCCACATCTTCCGGGAGATGACTGGAATTATGGATACGAACAGGCAAAGACAGAACTTGTCACAATTGCTCATCAGGATGATATCTATGAGCCGGATTTCTTAGAAGTAACCTTAAAAGCCATTAATAAAAGAAAAAAGGATGATGTGATAGTTGCGTTTACCGATTATTATGAATTTAAGCTTGGTAAAAAGGAAACCACAAACACTTTGCTCAAGATAAAAAGGATTATGAATTTTCCATTGGGAATTCCGGCATTACAGGGAAGCAGATGGGTGAGAAGAAGAACACTTTCCGTAGGGGATGCAATATGCTGCCCGGCTGTTACCTATGTGAAGAAAAATGCAGGAAGCAGGGTGTTTGATACAACTTATAAAAATAGTTGTGATTATAAGACTTTTGTAGATTTGGCAAATAAAAAAGGTGCATTTGTATATATTAAAAAGAAGGTAATGGGACATAGAATCTACGCGGAATCAGCAACCACTCTTAATCTGAGTGAAAATATTCGAAAAAAAGAAGATTTAGAAATTATGTGTGAATTCTGGCCAAGACCGATTGCGAATTTTATCAATAAAATATACGCAAAAAGTGAAGAAAGTAATCAGGTATAGGATGAGTAACAAAGGGTAAAAGGTTTTGGAATGGAGATATAGATGAAAAAAATAGTGATCATACCGGCATATAATGAGTCGGCAAGTATCGTAAATACAGTAAAAGATATTCAGGAAAATTCAGAAGGATTTGATTATATTATTGTCAATGACAGGTCCACGGATCATACGCTCGATGTTTGTAAGGAGCATCACTTGAATTATTTGAATCTTCCATTGAATCTTGGAATCGGCGGCGCTGTTCAGACCGGATATTGGTATGCTTATGAAAATGGCTATGACATTGCAGTGCAGTTCGATGGAGATGGGCAGCATGATGCAAAGTATTTAAATGAAATGGCAGATTATCTGACGAAAAATGATTTGGACATGGTAATTGGTTCCAGATTTATCAAATATGAAGGATTTCAGTCTTCCGGAGCAAGAAGAATGGGGATTAAATGGTTCACATTTTTGATTAAATTATTGACAGGAAAGAAGATTACAGATCCAACCTCCGGATATCGTGTATGTAACCGGAAAGTGATTAAACTGTTTTCGGATAATTATCCAAAGGACTATCCGGAACCGGAGACAGAAGTTGGATTGATTCGAAGAGGATATAAGATAGAGGAAGTTCCTGTTGTTATGCGTGCAAGAGAGGAAGGCGTTTCGTCTATTTCCTTGAAAAAGTCGGTATATTATATGCTGAAGGTAACACTGGCCATTTTAATTGAACGCAGCAGAAAGAACTAGGGAGGAAAACACATGACAGTAACGTTAAGAATATTTATTGCCATCATTGACATATTGGGAGTGGCATATATTTTTCATTTGATTCGAAAAAACAGACTGGAATTGAAATATGCATTATCGTGGTTTGTGATTTCCCTGTTCGTTCTTGTAGTGGATATTTTCCCTGTTATCATGGAAAAACTGGCAGACATTCTGGGAATTACAACACCGGTAAATATGATGTTCTTACTTGGCTTTCTTTTTTCACTTGCAATTATTCTGGTGCTTACCGTAGCATTATCGATTAATGCCGGAAGTGTCAAGAGATTGAATCAGAAAGTGGCCATGCTGGATAAGAGAATCAGGGAATTGGAAGAAAAAAAGGAGAATAAGCAGTTATGAATAAAAAAAAAATAATCGTTTTTCTGGCCGTATGGTTTTTGCTTTGTATTCCGGTATGCTTTGTGGTAAAAAATTCAGCAATACCGGTAAATAAAGTAACAGATTTTTCAAAGGAAATTACTTATCACGTTGAAGATATTCAGAATTATCAGGGATATGAGATAGAAAACAACACGTTTGAACTCAGTGGTTATGATCCTGGATTTTATTTGGAGAATTTGAATCAAAAACTGGCGGCTGTTCAGCTCGTTTTCTCCCAACCATTGGAAAGCAACATGGAAATGCAGGTTTTTTATCAGGCTTCCGGAGAGGGGATTTCAGAAGAAAATTCAATCAAGAAGTTTTTATATAAAGGAAATCAAGAGATTTTTATACCAATTCCCTCTGGCGAATATGAATTATTACGATTTGATATAGAGGGTTCTTTTCAACTGCAGGAAATCAATCTGAGTAGCGAAGAATTGGAATTACAGTATACAGGTGATTCACAGATTATGTTTGTTGCTTATGTGGTAGCTGCGGTCTTTTTGTTTGTAATTTTAGCAATTGCATTTTGGGGCTTGCATTACCCGGAGAAGCTAATGGGTTACTTAAAAGGCCTGCGAAGAAGAAATTGGTCTGTTAAGCATAATAAATATCAATATATTTGCACCGGAATTTATGCACTGCTTTTTATCTTGCTTTTGATTTTTTATAAAATGGGATACACACATCTTACGCCGAACCGTTATGTTCTGGTATTACAGCTTGTGTGTGTTTCTGCCATTTACTATATCATACTGAATTTGAGAAAAATGAAGGAAAATATGGCAAAGGTAGTATTTGTACTTGTTTTAGCTGCAGGATTTTGTTATGCAGTTACATTGCCTGTAGCAACCAATGTTTCAACAGATGATGAAACACATTATCGAAAGGTCGTATGTCTTTCTCATATTTTTGACGGATATGTGACGGAAGCGGATGAAGCAATGTATATGAAAGAGTATTTGCCGGAATATACAATGCAGAACATTTTAGATCATAATACGGAATTGCAGAATTTGTCCATGAATGGACAGACTGTAGAAATTGACAGAACACCTTCAGAAATATACATTTCATTATCCTATATTCCTTCTGCAATTGCTTTGATGTTTGGACGTGGGATTGGTGCAAGCTTTGCCATGACATTCTTATTCGGGCGGCTTATCAATGTTTTCGTTTATGCAGTTGTTATGTATTATGCGATTAAAAAGTTAAGATCTGGGAAATTGATTTTATCAGTTATAGCATTGCTTCCAACGAATATCTTTATGTCGGCCTCCTATGGATATGATGCATGGCTTACAGCATTTTCTGCATTGGCAGTTTCGTACATTATTTCTGTCGTTCAGGAAAAGGAACATCAGATAACATATAAAGAAGTGCTTATTATCATGCTGGCATTTATTTTTGGATTTGCTCCGAAAGCAGTATATTTCCCGTTATTCGGTTTGTGTTTTATTATCACTTCGAAGCATTTTGGAAGTAAAAAGAGTTATAAAAGGTATCTTATTTGCACGGTTGTTTGTGCATTGATTGTGCTTTCAACATTTTTGATTCCATTTGTAGTCGGAGGACCGGGCGCAGGAGATGTAAGAGGAGGCGCTGATGTAAATGCAACAGAACAGGTATTCTTTATATTGAAAAATCCATTAGAGTATACAAAAATTCTGTTGAATCATTTGGAAACTTATCTTAGTGTGGAACAACAGAGTCAATTAATTGCATCGACTATGCATATGGGAATTTCTCCACATTTTGTATTAATATATCTTACATTAGTAGCAGCTATGTTTGCAGACCGTAGTCCAAAGGACGATGAAGCGAACCATATGGCCATTCGCATATGGACTTTAATTGTTTCACTTGCTGCAGTTGTTTTAGTGTCAACGGCATTATATGTGTCGTTCACGGCGGTTGGAAGTCCGGTTATTCAGGGATGTCAGTACCGGTATCTCATGCCATTGCTATTTCCGGTATGTTATTTTGTGTTTAATATTAAAATCACAAACAGGGCAAACAAAAATGCCATGTACACACTGGGACTTGCCATTATGTTTATGGCACTTGTTTCTACGGCTGGTCAAAACTGGATTCAGATGTATATGTAGTTAAGGAAAAATTTAACTTTGAGTTTTATATTTGAGGGTTTGATGAAACGATATCATACGGAAAGGATAAAGAATATGAACAAGGGAATATTTAAAAAGTTTTATATTTTTGTTATACTTGTTTTAATTTTGTATATGCCTTTAAAGGCGGAAGCAGCAGTAGATAAACAAGAGTTGCAAATAGGGCAGGTATTAAAAGTTAATGAAAAGTTATATTCATCCAACAAAGCATATTATATGATGTTACAAACAGATGGAAATTTGGGAGTTTTTAGAACGCAGGATAATGTGCCTATTTATGCTGTGTTCTCGGCAAGTATGGCACAAGCGGATGATTATTATGCAAAGTTACAGGCAGATGGAAATTTTGCAATTTATGATGGAAACCATAAATTAATATGGTATACAAATCATAATGGGGTAGGAATAACAAATCAAAATGGGATAAATAATGTAGTAAGAGTGTTAAATGATGGAAGTTTTGCAGTTATAAGCCAAAATAAGTGTCTTTGGGAATCGCAGGCAGACGCTGGAGGAAGGTTGAATATAGGTGATACACTGTGTATTAATCATAAAATGTATTCATCCAATCGAGCATACTATATGATGTTGCAAACAGATGGAAACCTGGGTGTTTTCAGAACACAGGATAATGTGGCTGTTTATGCTGCTTTATCGGTAAGTATGGCACAAGCGGATGATTATTATGCAAAGTTACAGACAGATGGAAATTTTGCAATTTATGATGGAAACCATAAATTAATATGGTATACAAACTATAATGGGGTGGGAATAACAAATCAAAATGGTATCAACAATATAGTGCTGGTGTCTGATGATGGAAAATTAAAGGTGATGAGTGATAAAGAATGCTTATGGTCATCGGATGTAAAATTACCGCCAAATTTATTACGTACAAATATAGTTGATTTCGCAAAACAATATGTAGGATATCCGTATGTATATGGTGGAAATAGTTTGACACAAGGGGTTGATTGTTCTGGGTTTGTAAAATGTGTATATGAACATTTTGGATACCATTTAAGTAGAACATCTGCTTCACAATATAATGATGGAATTCATATAGCAAGAGAGCAGCTGAATTTAGGTGATTTAGTTTTTTATGCCTCAGGTCAAAACATTTCGCATGTAGCAATCTATATAGGTAATGGACAAATAATTCATGCTGCAAATGAAGAATATGGCATAATCATAACTAGTATTACATGGCCGGGAACTCCTTATGGTTATTGTAAAATAGTAGATTAAGGGCACAAATGGATTGATATGCAGATAGGATTTGACATTTGTGTATTTATGGCAAGATGTTTTGTTTATGAACATTAAATGCAACAAAAATATTGTTAAATATAGGAAAAGATGTTATACTTAGTAAGATTAAGCAAAAAATAAATATATTTAAAATTATAAACAAATCAAGAGAGGAACAGATATGAAAGGTATTATTTTAGCAGGCGGTTCAGGGACACGCCTTTATCCATTAACAAAAGCAATTTCAAAGCAGATTATGCCGGTGTATGACAAACCGATGATTTATTATCCATTGTCTACACTTATGTTGGCAGGAATCAGGGAAGTACTGATCATCTCCACACCGAGAGACCTTCCTGTTTTTGAAGCATTACTGGGAGATGGTTCACAGTTGGGAATGGATATTCAGTATGCTGTTCAGGAGACTCCGAGAGGACTGGCAGATGCATTTATTATCGGTGAGAAATTTATAGGAACGGATAATGTTGCACTTGTTTTGGGAGATAATATTTTCTACGGTCAGAGTTTCTCCAAGGTATTAAGAAATGCAGCGGAAAGAAAAGATGGAGCAACAATCTTTGGATATTATGTAAAGGATCCGAGAGAATACGGTGTGGTTGAGTTTGATGAGAATGGAAAGGCCTTATCCATCGAAGAAAAACCGGAAAATCCAAAGTCTAATTATGCTGTACCGGGATTATACTTCTATGATAATCAGGTAGTAGAGATTGCAAAGAATGTAAAACCATCTGCAAGAGGCGAAATTGAGATTACATCTGTTAATAATGAGTACCTGAGACAGGGTAATCTTCACGTAGAAACATTAGGACGCGGATTTGCCTGGCTGGATACCGGCAATCATGATATGTTATTGGCGGCAGCGGATTTCGTAGC
The DNA here is from genome assembly GCA_944381595.1 of uncultured Roseburia sp. Classification (GTDB taxonomy): domain Bacteria; phylum Bacillota; class Clostridia; order Lachnospirales; family Lachnospiraceae; genus CAG-303. Next base: position 15,453 of record CALWLV010000101.1, on the reverse strand, counting down.
TGCATTCCAGAAGAGACAGGGACTCTACATTTCTTGTATTGAAGAGATTGCATACAAAAGAGGATTCATTGATAAAGCTCAGCTTTTAGAGTTAGCAAAACCTCTGATGAAGACAGAATACGGACAGTATTTGGCAGATATTGCCAACGGATTATAAAATAAGTAAGAAAGGATTTTAAAATCATGGGAAAAATAACAGTAGAAACATGTGACATTGAAGGATTAAAAGTAATTACTCCAACAGTATTTGGAGACGAGAGAGGATACTTCATGGAGACTTATAATTATAATGATTATAAGGCGGCAGGTATCGATCAGGAGTTTGTACAGGATAATCAGTCCAGTTCCAAGAAAGGCGTGCTTCGGGGACTTCATTTTCAGATTAATTTCCCACAGGACAAGCTGGTTCGTGTGGTAAGTGGTGAAGTGTTTGACGTAGCAGTAGATTTAAGACCGGGTTCTAAGACATATGGTCAGTGGTATGGAGTAATTCTTTCAGCAGAGAATAAGAAACAGTTCTTTATTCCAAAGAATTTTGCACATGGTTTTGTCGTATTGTCTGACAGTGCTGAATTCGCATATAAGTGTACCGATTTCTACCATCCAAATGATGAAGGCGGATTAAAGTGGGATGATCCGGAAATTGGAATTGAATGGCCAATGCCGGAAGGAATGACAAAGGAAGATCTTACGATTTCAGATAAAGACCAGAAGTGGGGCGGCATCAAGGAATTAAAAAAATAACCGGGAGCAGATATGAAGATTTTTGCAAATGTGATAAAAAACAGGAAATTAGCTGTATATCTTGCCAAAAATGATATGAAGAACAAGTTCGCAGGTTCTTACCTTGGAATCTTCTGGGCATTTGTTCAGCCTGTCATTACTATTTTGTTGTATTGGTTTGTATTTCAGGTGGGACTAAGAAGCGGTGATGTGGCAGATGTGCCATTTGTTCTCTGGCTGATGGCAGGTCTGATTCCATGGTTCTTTTTTCAGGATGCAGTGGTAAATGCAACAAACAGCTTTATTGAATATAGTTATCTGGTTAAGAAGGTTGTGTTTAATATCGATATTCTTCCAGTGGTTAAGGTGATTTCAGCTTTATTTATTCATGTATTTTTTCTTGCTGTGCTGGTGGTTATTTATGCCATTTCCGGTTTTTTCCCAGGCGCAGTGGCAATACAGTTATTGTATTATTCCTTCGGAATGATTATGCTGGCATTGGGAATTGCATATTTTACATCGGCAATTGCAGTGTTTTTCAAGGATACATCACAGATTGTGAGTGTGGTTATGCAGATTGGAGTCTGGGTTACTCCGATTATGTGGAATATTGATGGAATGAATTTAAGTGAAAATCTGAAAATCATTTTCAAGATAAATCCAATGTATTATATTGTCAGAGGATACAGGGATACCCTGATTTATGGAAAGACATTTATGGATATGCCATATCTTACAATTTATTTTTGGTTGATTGTACTTTGCACTTTTTTGGTGGGAGGTACGGTGTATAAGAGATTAAAACCTCATTTTGCAGATGCCCTGTAGAGAAACGCATCAGTGCGGATGTTGTCCGCACTGATGAAATAATGTATATTTGGCAGAAATGGAGACTGTTATGAATGAAATAGCAATAGATGTTAAAAATATAAAGAAAGTATATAAGTTATACGATAAACCATCATTGCGGATGAAAGAGGCATTCAGCCTGACTGGTAAAAAATATCATAAAGAATTTCATGCATTGCGGGATATCTCTTTTCAGGTAAAAAAGGGAGAGATGCTTGGAATTATCGGAAAGAACGGAGCGGGAAAATCTACGCTGTTAAAGATTATTACCGGAGTATTGACCCCAAGCAGTGGTACGGTGGAAATCAATGGAAAAGTTTCTGCACTTTTGGAACTTGGCGCTGGGTTCAATCCGGAATATACCGGAATTGAAAATATTTATCTGAATGGTTCTATGATTGGATTTACGAAGGAAGAGATGAATAAAAAACTGGATGATATTATTCAGTTTGCAGATATAGGTGATTTTATCAATCAGCCGGTAAAGTCCTATTCAAGTGGTATGTTTGCAAGACTTGCGTTTGCAGTATCTATTAATGTGGAACCGGATATTTTGATTGTGGACGAAGCATTGTCTGTGGGAGATGTGTTCTTTCAGGCAAAGTGTTATAAAAAATTAAATGATTTAAAGAATAGTGGAAAAACAATTTTGTTTGTTACCCATGATATGGGCAGTGTGATTAAATATTGCAACAGAGCGATTCTGATTAATGATGGTGTGATTGAGGCAGAAGGAAAACCATCAGAAATCGTAGATATCTATAAGAAAGTTTTGGTAGGGCAATATAATGGAAAAGACAAAAAAAGCATCGAAGATGCTGTTGATGATACAATAAAAAACAGAGATATAAATGATGTAAAAGTAGAAGGAGCATGGAAAGATTACATGCTGATCAATCCCAATAGTCAGGATTATGGAGATAAGAGAGCAGAAATTATAGATTTTGGAATTTTTGATGAAAATGGGGAAATAAATAATACAATCAGTAAAATGAGAATGTTTTCTATCAAAATGAAAGTCAAATTCAATGAAACGATAGAGAATCCTATTTTTGCCTTTAGCATCAAAGATACAAAAGGTACAGAGATTACAGGTACCAATACGATTATCGAGGATGTAGACACTGGTACAGTCCGGGCAGGACAGGAAATAACCATTGAGTTTAAACAGAAGATGATCATACAGGGTGGTCAGTACTTATTGCTGTTGGGTTGTACGGGATATCAGGGAGATAATCTCGTGGTATACCACCGTTTATATGATATTTGCTGTATTACGGTTATTTCAGATAAGACAACAGTGGGATATTTTGATATGGATTCCACAGTAGAATATATTCATGAATCTGGTACAACAAGAAGGTGAGGATAAAGAATGGCAAAGTTGCATAAAGTCGCAAAGGCAATCAAGACCTGTGTGAAAGAACCAAAATATATAAAAAAAGGAATTAACTATGTCTATCAGAATGGTTTTTCCGGATTAAAGGGGAAAATAGGAAGTACTGTTTTAACAGAGCAGCCACAGCCTGTTTTCATGCAGGAAGATAGCAATCCGGATCGGATTTATAACAGTGATATCAAGTTCTCTGTCGTTATGCCAGTATACAATGTAGAAATCAAATGGTTAGAGAAAGCAATTGAGTCCGTAAAAAAGCAGAATTATCAGAACTGGGAACTCTGTATTGCAGATGACTGTTCTACAAAAGCGGAAGTAAGGGAATACTTAAAAGGCATTCGGGATGAAAGAATTAAAATTACATTTCTGGAAAAAAATGGCGGTATCTCTGTGGCGACGAATGAGGCAGCGAAACTTGCCACTGGTGATTACATTGTACTGATGGATAATGATGATGAGATTACATATGATGCGTTATATGAATTTCTCAGAGCTGCAAAAGAAAAGAATGCAGATGTGATATATAGTGACCAGAATATCATTGATGAAAATGGGGTTGGCAGAGAGCCTTTACATAAACCTGACTGGTCTCCTGACTTGTTTTTAAGCCAGATGTATCTTGGACATCTGGTAGGATTTAAGAGATCCCTCTTTATCGAGAGCGGCGGATTCCGCAGTGAGTTTAATGGCAGTCAGGATTACGATTTGTTGTTAAGAATCACAGAAAAGGCTTCTACCATTGTACATGTTTCTAAAGTATTATATGGATGGAGAGCCATTCCGTCTTCCACTGCGACAAATCCGGGTTCCAAACCTTATGCACAGACAGCGGGACTGAAGGCAATACAGGAGCATCTGGACAGAACCCTCGGACAGGGGAAAGCCATTGCAAAAGAAACGGAAGATTTATTTGTCTATGATGTACGGTATGTGATGGAGGAGAAACCACTGGTTTCTGTTATCATACCAACGAAGGATCATGTGGATCTTCTGGAAAATCTGTTAAAGAGTATCTTTGAGAAGACCACATATCAGAATTTTGAAATTATCATTTTGAATAATAATTCAAAGGAACAGGCAACATTTGATTATTTTAAACAAATTCAGAGTGAACATGAAAATGTCCGTGTTGTGGAAGCTGCTTATGAATTCAACTGGTCTGCATTAAACAATCATGGTATCAGAGAGGCAAAAGGCGATGTATATATCTTCATGAATAATGATATGGAGATTATTACGCCGGATTGGATGGAACGATTGACAGAGAAGGCAATACAGCCGGATGTGGGCGTAGTTGGCGGATTACTTCTGTACGAAGATGATACCATCCAGCATGCCGGAGTTGTAGTGGGAATAGCAGGATATGCGGATCATATTTATAAAGGATGTAAACCGGTACATTACGGTTCTCCGTTTATCTCTCCGATGGTGACAAGAAATGTTATGGCATGTACCGGTGCATTGATGGCGATTTCTAAAAAGACCATTGAAAAAATTGGTGATTTTGATGATGAATTTATTATTTGCGGAAGCGATGTTGAAATATGTATCCGTGCATATCAGCGGGGATTACGAAATATCTATGATCCACATGTAAGATTATATCATTATGAATCCAAGAGCAGAGACAGTTATATTCCGGAAATTGATTTTGAAATGTCTGAATTTGCATATCGTAACTGCAGGCAAGAAGGAGATCCATATTACAATGTATGTCTGGATTATTCCAAGGTCATTCCAACGGAGGCAACACAGAAACAGTTTGTAAAACCGGAAAGTGATGTAATGAAATATATTAATATGCAAGGAAGTCAGGATATGATGAAAGAAAGCGATGTGCAGGTGGCAGAAATTCTGCAGTATAATTTTAGAAAGAGTAATTTTGATGAACCAAGATTAAATCTATTGGTTCCATCTATTAATCCGGAACATGTTTTTGGAGGAATCTCTACAGCCCTTAATTTCTTTGAGCAGTTAGTAGAACGTACCGGATATGCCAGCAGAATTATACTTACGGATGCACTTCCATCCAGAGAAGGAATCAACCGATATGGCAAAAAATATCGTTATGTCAGATGCACCAAAGATTGTGATGCAAGACATCAGCTGGTGCCATACAGTGACAGATGGAATCGAAGTATACCGGTTTCTTCCAAGGATATTTTTGTCTTTACCGGATGGTGGACGGCATTCTGTACTCAGGAAGCATATCCAAGATTTGAGAGTGAAACCGGAATAAAACCAAATCCGTTTATATACTTTATTCAGGATTATGAACCGGGATTTTATCCATGGTCTACAAGATATCTTCTTGCAGATTCCACATATCGGAACGAGAATAAACAGATTGCTGTATTCAACAGTAAATTGTTGTACGAATTTTTCAAAGGCAAAAACTATAAATTTTATAGAGAATATGCTTTTGACCCAGTGTTAAATACCGGATTGAGAAAAGTATTATTGGAAAATGAAAACAAGGATATCACAAAGAAAAAACAAATCATTGTTTATGGCAGACCGTCTGTGGACAGAAATGCTTTTTCTCTGGTTGTATCCAGTTTAAGAAAATTTGTTGAGAAAATGGACCAGCCGGAAAACTGGACCTTTATTTCGGCAGGAGAGTATCATGATAAAGTAGATATTGGAAAGGGGCGGTTCCTTACATCTGTGGGTAAAGTTACAATTGAAGAGTATGCCAGATTGATGATGGAAAGCTATGCTGGAATTTCTCTCATGTCATCGCCGCATCCTAGTTATCCGCCTTTGGAGATGTCAGAGTTTGGCGTGAAAGTAATTACAAATACTTATGATAATAAGGACTTATCTCAGTTTAACAGAAATATTATTTCTGTGAGCAATGTAAGTCCGGACAATATTGCTTCACATCTTGTTAAATGTTGCAGAGAATTTAGTGAAAATTATCATTTAGAGGTATTGAATCCTGATTATGTGACGAATGAAGATGTATTTTCCTTTATGAATGATATTATGAAAGATATAGAAATGTAAATATAGGAGAAAATGAATGGAAAAGATTGGAAATGTCACACTAGATTACAGTTTTTATAAAGGAACAGACGAATACAGTGATGGTAGCATCGAAGAAGAACTTTTGGAATATGTCAAAAACTATGACGATGAAATGGAAATTCTCAAGCAGGATAACCGGTGGCCGATTTTATATCATATCTCACCTGTGCGCAAGAACATTCTGGAATGGTATGAATGGAAGAAAGATGCAGAAGTGTTGGAAGTTGGTTCCGGCTGTGGAGCTGTGACAGGGGCAATTTGTGAAAAGGCAGCTCATGTTACCTGTATAGAGCTTTCAAAACAAAGATCTTTGATTAATGCATATCGCAACAAAAAATATGATAATCTGGAAATTCTGGTGGGCAATTTCAATGATATTGTCTTTGACAAGAAGTATGATTATATTACACTCATTGGTGTTTTAGAGTATGCTGCATATTATACGCCGACGTCGAATTGTTTTGTGGATTTTCTTGTAAGGTTAAAAAAAGTATTAAAGCCTGGAGGAAAACTTCTTATTGCAATTGAAAACAAATTTGGCATGAAATATTGGGCCGGAAGTGCAGAGGATCACACGGGACGTTTTTTTGACGGAATTATGGGATATAGCCATACGGACACAAAGGTCAGAACGTTTTCCAAAGATGAGTTAATTCACATGATAACAGAAGCTGAGTTTTCTCATTATAAATTTTACTATCCATTTCCTGATTATAAATTTGCTCAACAGATTTTTTCAGATGCATATCTTCCGGATAAAAACGAATTGATTTGTAGTATAGATAGTTTTGACAATGATAGATTGCATCTTTTTGATGAAACTGTAGCATTTAAAAATATAATTGAATCGGGGAAATTTGATTTCTTCTCAAATTCTTATTTTATAGAACTCAGTGTTTAGAGGAGATGGTTTATGGAAAAAATATTTGCTAAATTTGTAAAAGAAAGAAAAAGAGAATTTCAGATTGAAACTGCCTTGTGGAAAGACGGTAATCAGATCTGTATCACAAAGAGGAATCTTTATCCGGAAGGAGAGAAACACATCCGTCAGATGTATGATACATTTCTGATGTATCAGGATCAGAATATCCTGTGTCCGTCTGCTCTGAAAGATACGGTTATCACCTTTGAGTATATGGATGGAGATACGATGGAAGCAAGACTCCTTCATGCCGTACAGAAAGGAAAAAAAGATATTGTAGAAGCAATTGCAGCACAGTATGAAACTGTTGTGAATGCAGTTTGCAGGGAATCTGAAAAAGAAGCGATAGAGAAAAACAATCGTATCGGCTATAAAAATATGGTGTTCGATTTGACATTTGATAATCTGATAGACAGAGACGGATATAAGATTATTGATTACGAATGGAGATTTGATACTCCGGTAGAAAAAGAATTCGTGAAGTTTCGGGCAGTGTATGCATTTATTATGAAATACGGTACGGTATTGGCAAGTCTGTATCCACAGGTAAGTGATTTCTATCAGGTGTTTGGTATTCAGGCGGAAAGTATCGAGCGCTATCAGGAATATAATGAAGCATTTATCCGGTTCGTATATGGGGAAGAAAGTTATCAGAAAATACTTCAGCCATATAAAAAGCAGACGACAGACCTTTGCAATCCAAGGATTGTGGCAGCCATGAAACAAGCTGCTGCTTTAGATGAAAACAAAAAGGAATCATACGAAGATAAAATATATCGGGAGTTATTGGAAACCGTTGAAAAACATCAACATCTCTATGATGATTATCAAAAATTTTTCCGGGTTACAGATAAACTAAAAGCAACGGTACCATATGGATATCTGACGTCAAAAGAATTTAGTGAAGAATTTCAGACATATTTGTATGGTTGTTATGATATGATTGAATTCTACTTAAAACAGTCAGAAGAAAAACAGAAAATCGTGGACGAGCTCAATGTCATGTTCACGGATAAACAGAGAGAAAATGAAGCACAGGCAAAAAAATACAGTGAAGATTATGAAATATTGACATCAGAGATTCGCCGGTTGCAGGAAAAACTCGATTATATACAGTCGAGCAAAATTTATCGCAGTTTGTTACAAAAAAAGGTAGAAGAAAGATTTAAATAAATTATGGAAAAAGTAACAGTCATTATACCAAATTACAATGGCATCCGATTTTTAAAAGATTGTCTGAAATCCCTGGAAGAACAAACCTTTCAGGAATTTCGGATTCTCATTGTGGACAATGGTTCCACCGATGGAAGTGTGGAATTTATACGGGAGCAATATCCGGATATACAGTTGTTCGCCTTGAGAAAGAATTATGGATTCAGTATTGCCGTCAATAAGGGAATCAAAGAATCGACAACAAAATATGTAATTCTTTTAAACAATGATACAGTTGTTCACAAAGATTACATAAAAGAGTTGTACAATCACATCACTTCTTCTGACAAAATTTTTTCAGTCAGCAGCAGAATGATTTCCTATCAAAATAGAGATGTTATGGATGATGCCGGTGATTTATACTCGGTATTAGGCTGGGCATTTCAAAGAGGGGTAGGTCAGCCTCTGAAAAATTACGACAAGCCATGCCGGGTATTTTCAGCATGTGCAGGTGCTGCCATTTATCGAAGAGATGTGTTTAAAAAAATTGGGTTATTTGACAAACATCACTTTGCATATTTAGAAGATATTGATGTTGGTTATCGGGCAAGAATCGCAGGATATCGCAATGAATATTGTCCGGGCGCCATGGTGTATCATATTGGAAGTGCTACGAGTGGTTCAAAATATAATGAATTCAAAGTAAAACTAGCGGCAAGGAATTCAGTTTATTTGAATTATAAGAATATGCCGGCATTCCAGCTGGCATTGAATTTATTGCCCTTACTTACCGGGATGATTTTGAAATATTTCTTTTTTCGAAAAATGGGATATGGAAAAGTTTATCGAAAGGGGATAGCAGAAGGAATCAGAACAGCAGGACGATGTAAGAAAGTTCCATTTGAAACGAAAAATCTGATGAATTATATTAAAATAGAGGGAGAACTGATCCTTAATACATTTGTGTATGTGAAGGATTTCCTGGCGAGACATTTTTAACATAGGAGAGTGTTATGATCAAAGACAATCAGAAGTTGCTCAACAGACTTCATTGCGTAGTAGATATTCTGGTAATCATAGGTTCGTATATGATTGCCTGGTATCTGAAATTTGAAAGTGCATTATTTGTGGGGGTACAGTCCAAATTAGATTTCAGAGATTATATGCTGGCATTGATTTGGATTGTACCATTGTTCATCATACTGTATTGGGCTATGGGATTGTATTCTCCAAAACGCGTTCTAGGGCGTCGAGTGGAGATCAGTAAGATTGTACAGGCAAATTCCCTTGGTATCGTATTGATACTGACAATCTTATTCATTACAAAGCAGCAGCATTTCTCCCGCGAAATGGCATTTCTTTTCTACTGTGTGAATATCGTTCTTGGGATAGTAGTACGTCTGGGGATTCATATGGTGCTCAGAGCTATCCGTAAACAGGGATTCAACCAGAAACACATTCTTCTCATTGGGTATAGCCAGAGTGCGGAGGCATATATCGACCGTATTAAAGCCAATCCACAGTGGGGCTACCATGTGATGGGAATTTTGGATGATAATGTGACAAGTGGTACAGAATACAAAGGAATTAAGGTGTTAGGAAGAATTGCCAATCTGGAGATTATTCTTCCGGAAAATAAGCTGGATGAAATTGCCATTACCTTAGGATTAAGTGAGTACAGTAAACTGGAAAAAGTTGTGGCGGAATGTGAAAAATCGGGAGTGCATACGAAGTTCATCCCGGATTATATGAAGATTATTCCAACCAAACCGTATACAGAAGATTTGCTGGGACTTCCCGTTATCAATATTCGTTATGTACCATTATCCAATGCATTTAATAGTTTTGTGAAACGGTGTATTGACATTGTAGGTGGAATTTGTGGAATTACCCTATTTTCGCCTGTTATGTTAATTGTTGCAATCCTGGTGAAAGCAACTTCACCAGGACCTTTGATTTATAAACAGGACAGAGTTGGACTACACAATAAGCCGTTTAAAATGTACAAGTTTCGTTCCATGGTGGTTCAAAAAGAGCAGGATGAGAAGAAATGTTGGACAACAAAGGGAGATTCCAGAGTTACTCCGGTTGGAAAATTTATCCGAAAGACCAGTCTGGACGAACTTCCGCAGTTTTTTAATATCGTGAAAGGCGACATGAGTTTGATTGGACCGAGACCGGAACGACCGTTTTTCGTGGATAAATTTAAAGAAGAGATACCAAGATACATGATTAAACATCAGGTGCGGCCGGGACTGACCGGATGGGCACAGGTAAACAGATATCGAGGGGATACTTCAATTAATAAAAGAATCGAATATGATTTATATTATATAGAGAACTGGACATTGGGATTTGACATTAAAATCCTGTTTCTGACTGTTTTTAGAGGTTTTGTTAATAAGAATGCATATTAAGAATTCCATGAAAAAAGAAAATGATAGAAATTTTCAACTTGACATGCAGGATAATGTTGGGTAAACTTTGTATGATTGCTACGAGTGATTTTCCTGATGATAAAAAATGAAAGAATATAATGGGAGTGTACAACGATGAGCAGAATGAGTGATATGGATGATTTCGAATTTATTGATTATGGGAATGAAAAGGTGAAGAAAACATCTAAAAAGCAAAGCACATCAGTAAAGAGTAAAAAGAAGAAGAAAAGAAAGAGAAGCATTTTTGAAAAATTGGTGATTGCGGCAGAAGCAATTATCGCAGTGCTGTTTGCCTGTGTAATTATCTTATACGCCACACCAAATATGACAAGTGTCATTTTGAATTCTTCCTGGGGACAGGCTTTTCTGAAATCTTCCTGGGGACAGAAATTCATGGCCGGCATGGTGGATGAAGAAGGATATGGAAACATATACGATTCAGATTTTAACAAAGAAAATATTAAGCAGAACGATGAACTGGATTTAAGTATTTTGGATGATTATATGAACATTGCTCTGTTTGGACTGGATAATGGTTCAGAATTGAATCGTCCTACCGGAGGAAGCGACTGTATTATGATTGTCAGCATTCATAAAGAAACAAGTGATGTAAGGGTCGTTTCCATTTACCGCGACACTTATATGAGAATCTTGGATGGAAATGGAAATGAAGATGATGTTTACCCATATTTCAAAGTAAATTATGCTTACAATGCAGGTGGACCTCAGGCCGCGGTCAATACATTGAATGCCAATCTGGATTTGAATATTCAGGACTATGTGGCAGTGAATTTTAACGGACTGGCAAAGATTATTGATTTGCTTGGAGGAATTGAGGTAAATCTGACGTTTGATGAAATGACTTATGTCAATGGATATCTGACGGAAACCAGAAAAGTTACCGGTCTGGATTCTCCAGACTTAACACAATATGGAGAGAATGTTCATTTGAATGGATTGCAGGCAACTGCGTATAGCCGTATTCGTGCAGTTCCGACTTATCTTGAAGACGGAACCAGTCTGAATAATGATTTTGGACGTACAGCCAGACAGAGAAATGTTATATTAAAGATGGTGGCAAAAGCAAAAGCAGCAGGTGTAGAAAATGTACTTGCCATGTGTGATGAAATTTTTAAATCAGAGGAGCAGATTTTTAAGACCAGTATTCCATATGAGGATATTATCAAATTAATTCCTGTAATCCTTAATTTCAGCTTTACAGAGACCTCGGCATTTCCATATACGATGACATCGTCAGATGAATTGGGAATCTCTCTTTCATCGGGAAGTACCATTATACCTTCAGGACTGGATTATAACGTCATACAGCTTCACAAGTACCTGTTCCCGGAGGAAGTTTATTCTCCTTCATCTGTTGTGGCAGATATCAGTGAAGAAATCTATCGCGAAACCGGAGCAAAAACTGTCCGTTTGGAAGATTTGGAACAATAAAACAAAATCATAAAATCAACAAGTTTTCTTCACAATTTTAACACAAACGGTTGATAGAATTTCAACCATAGAAAGAGAAAAAGCACAGAAAGTGAGGAAAATAAAATGGATGATTTTTATAAAGACAATCACGGAGGAGAAACTCCGCAACAGGATCCAGAGATGACGAACACAAGTTCAGAAGTGAATCAGACATCTCCTGAAACAAATTACAGCAATGCATATGACAGCGATTATCAGAGCGGTACTTCAGCGATGAATCAGGAACAGCCGGCATGGCAGCCGGGAACAGGTTCTACCTTTACAGAACATCCTGAGGGAAAGAAACAGCGGAAGAAAAAGAAAGTAAAACAGAAGAAGCCGTTGACAATGGGACGTGTGGTGAGAACCTGTGTGGGATTTATGTTAATTACAGTGTTACTCAACGGAGGAATCCTGTATGCAGCACTCCAGGCCAATATCGGCGGTTATGTAACATCGGAGGATTATAATAAGAGTACTTCCATTCAGTCAACGCAGAATAATATCAATAATCTCCAGAATAATTCGGAAGTGGTAACAACCGATAACTCATCCACAGGAACTTTATCGGTATCTGAAGTGGCGAAAGCAGTTCTGCCATCGGTTGTATCGATTACCAGTACATCTATTTATAAATCAAACGCCAATCCGTTTATGTATGGGGGAACTTATCAGGTAAGTGGTGCCGGTTCCGGTATCATCATTGGTACCAATGACACAGAACTTCTGATTGCTACCAATAACCATGTGGTAGAAGATACCACAAGCCTTACTGTAGAATTTGTAGATGGTTCTTCTCTTGATACAGCATATATCAAAGGAACCAATTCTTCGAATGATATTGCAGTGATTGCAGTGAAGTTAAGTGAAATCAGTGATGAGACAAGTAAAGCAATCAGTATCGCCACATTAGGTGATTCTGATGAACTGGAAGTAGGCAATCAGGTCATTGCCATTGGTAATGCCCTTGGATATGGACAGTCCGTTACCGTAGGTTATGTCAGCGCTTTGAATCGTGAACTGACTGTTGAAAATACGACCATCAGTGCAATTCAGACAGATGCTTCGATCAATGGTGGTAACAGTGGCGGCGCTTTGCTGAATATGAAGGGGGAAGTCATAGGTATTAACTTTGCAAAGCAGTCATCGAACTCTACTTCATCCTCCAGCATTGAAGGAATGGGTTACGCAATACCAATCTCTCATGCGAAAGATATTCTTACAGAGCTTATGAACAAAGAAGTGAAGGAAAAGGTAGATGAAAACGACAAGGGATACATTGGTATCACATCAGCTATTTCCATCGATTCCTCTGTAAATCAGATGTATAATATTCCGATAGGTGCATATCTGAGAGGAATTGCAGAGGGAAGCCCGGCAGATGAAGCTGGTATCCAGATTGGTGATGTTGTTATCGCAGTAGATGGAGAAGACATTGATTCTTATGACGAACTCCAGGAGCAGATGAATTACTATGCTGCAGGAGAAAAAGTTACACTCACTGTCATGAGAGCACAGGGAAATGAGTATACAGAGAAAGAGATTGAAGTTACCCTTTGTTCTTATGATGAGTTAAACAAACTGGTAAATAAATAGTCATAAATTTACAATAAAATTTGGGCAAGAATACTTTACCTACACATAAAAATGCGTTAAAATAGATAGAAGTTGCGGCTTCTATCTATTTTAGTTAGAAACAAAGTACAGTATAGTTTAATGGAGGAAACCATGAATAAAGAATACAAGGATGATGAATACGAAAAAATATGCTATCTATGCCGAAGACCGGAGAGCAAGGCTGGCAAAATGATTACAATGCCGGGAAATATTTGTGTTTGTGCCGATTGTATGCAGAAAACCTTTGACACAGTCAGCAATACAGATTTATCGAACTTCAACATGGGGGCATTTACTCAGATGTTCCCGAACAATCAGACATCAAAGGAACAGGATAAGAAGGAACCGACCGTGAAAGAGGGAGACGAGTCAGCCATAACCATAGAACCAAAACAGGAAGGAACGGAGACGAAAGAAGAGAAAGATAAGAAGAACAGTGGGATGACTGGCTTCCCGAATATCAGCTTTTTGAATCTTGCGGATTTTCCAGGCATGGGGACAAGACAGAAGGTGAAGAAAAGAGCAAAGGGAGAAAAAGCAGAGCCACCAATTGATTTTAGTAAGATTCTTCCTCCTCATAAGATCAAAGAAAAATTGGACGAGTATGTGATTGGACAGGAACATGCAAAGAAAGCCATCAGTGTAGCAGTATATAATCATTATAAGAGAATTGCAAAACAGCAGGAAAATGATAATGTGGATATTGAGAAATCCAATATGCTGATGATAGGGCCAACAGGTTGTGGAAAGACCTATCTGGTCAAAACCCTGGCAAAAATTCTGGATGTACCTTTGGCCATTGCAGATGCCACTTCTCTGACAGAGGCCGGGTATATTGGTGATGATATTGAAAGTGTAGTTTCCAAATTGCTGGCGGCTGCGGATAATGATGTGGACAGGGCAGAAGTGGGAATCATCTTTATTGATGAGATTGATAAGCTGGCGAGAAAAAGAAATACGACCACAAGAGATATCAACGGCGAGGCAGTGCAGCAGGGACTGTTGAAAGTATTAGAGGGGAGCGATGTGGAAGTACCTGTGGGAGCCAATAGTAAAAATGCTATGGTACCACTGACCACGGTCAATACCAAAAATATCCTCTTCATCTGTGGCGGGGCATTTCCAGATTTGGATGAGGTAATCAAACAGCGTCTGAATAAAGAAAGCTCCATTGGCTTTAAAGCTGATTTAAAGGATAAATACGATCATGAAGATGTGCTGTCAAAAGTAACGGTAGAAGATGTCCGCAATTTTGGTATGATACCGGAATTTATCGGTCGTCTGCCGATTATCTTCACTCTGCAGGAGTTAGACAGAGATATGATGGTGGAAGTATTAAAAGAGCCAAAGAATGCAATCTTAAAACAGTATCAGAAATTATTGGAACTGGATGAAGTACAGTTAGAGTTTGATGAAGGAGCCATAGAAGCCATCGCAGAAAAAGCGTTGGAGAAAAAGACAGGCGCCAGAGCATTGAGAGCGGTATTAGAAGAATACATGCTGGATATTATGTATGAAATTCCAAAGGATGATAACATTGGAAAAGTCATTATTACCAGAGAATATATTGAAAAGACCGGTGGACCAATCATTGAAATGAGAGGACAGAGTGTTTAAATGATAAAAAATGGAGCATTTCTTATTTATCACAAGAAATGCTCTGTTTTTTATGTGCGCCTGGCGGCGCACGTTTCCAACGGGTGCAAGTCCCGAATCCGCCCGGTAGTGGGAAGGATATAGCCGAAGGCAAGGGTGTCCATCGCGAGGTGGAATCTGAAGGAAGCCGGATGTGGGGAACATACTAACCCATGGGCAAATCTCTGGTCTGACGAACAGAAACCACATATGAGGTT
>CALWLV010000100.1 GCA_944381595.1 uncultured Roseburia sp. | reverse complement strand
CAGTCTGTTTTAATAAGTATGATAATAATCCGAATAAGCAGCCACAGCATGTTCAAAATAATAAGCCAAAATAAAGGCAACCACATCCAGTTTAAATTCTCCCCCTGCCGCATAACCAGCAAGTTCCTGTACTGCATTTCCCATGGCTGCACCTTCCTGCGCTGTAGTAATTCCATATTTAAAATAGATTTCCTGTGCTTCTGCCATTTGCTTTGCCATATCCATCCGAACTCTTGGCATGGCACATGTGAGAATTTTCATAATCGCCGGCGTCTCTTCCACATAACCGCTCAAACTGCCATCTGCATTTCTGCCATATTTCCCTCCATCCGGATCCGGGGTATCCGGGGTGAGCCCGGCCAATTTTAACAATGCTGAATTTGCAACTCCCATATGTCCTGACGCATGGGAAATATAGATGGGAACAGAGGAAGAAACCTGATCTAACACACGCTTATCCGGATGCTTTTCCTCCTCTAAAAAATTATGGTCGTAACCACTTGCAAGAATGATTCCTGTATCATCAATCCCATTTTGTTCCAGATAGGCAGTCAGTTCTGTGATGATATCATAGAAGTTCTTTGCTCCTGACAAGTCACACATGACCGTACTCTGTGCCATTTGAGAAAAATGACTGTGAGTATCGATAAATGCAGGCATTAATGTTTTTCCCTTTAAATCTATGTTCTCTGCTTCATCAAAAAGTACTTCCGCCTGATTTCGATTTCCGACAAAAACAATTCTTCCATCTTCCACTGCAACTGCTTCTGGAAAATCTTTCTCACTTTTCATTGTAATAATGTGACCACCATAATATATTTGTTTCATACTCTACCTCACTCTCTTATTTCAGACATTCCTTGAAAATTTGCACGATTATTTATCCCATATATTTCTTCACCAGAATACTTGCGTTATGGCCTCCAAATCCAAGGGAATTGCTGATGGCCGCGTTGACTTCCATAGAAACGCCATGTCCCTTGGTGTAATCAAGATCGCATTCCGGATCATCCTCCTTCAATCCAACTGTTGGATGAATATATCCTTCATTGATGGACTTGATACAAGTCACCAGTTCCACTGCCCCGCCGGCACCAAAAAGATGACCAATCATAGACTTCGTAGAATTGATTTTTACCCGATATGCGTAATCCCCAAATGCCTTTTTAATAGCTCTTGTTTCAAACAAATCATTGTACACGGTACTGGTTCCATGTGCATTGATATATTGTATTTCTTCCGGTTTCATGCCGGCTTCTTCCATGGCAGCTTCCATGGCTTTAGCTGCACATTCTCCATCTTCCATTGGGGAAGTAATGTGATTTGCATCGCTGGTTGCTCCATATCCTGCAATTTCAGCATAGATATGCGCCCCTCTTTCCAATGCATGGTTTAATTCCTCCAGAACAAGAACACCGGCACCCTCTCCGGTAACAAAACCATTTCTTCGCTTATCAAAAGGTATGGATGCCTGATAAGGATCTTCGGAATCCGTCAGTGCTGTCAATGCCTGGAACGCAGCCACACCAAATCTGCTGATGGAGCTGTCCACACCGCCTGCCAGCATAACTTCCGTTTCTCCGTATTTAATGGAGCGAAATGCTTCCCCAATGGAGTTTGTTCCAGTGGCACAGGCCGTGACCACATCAATACACTTTCCATGAATTCCAAACTGAATGGACACATTGGCAGCAGCCATATTTCCAAGTACCAGCGGTGCCGTAATCGGACTAATTCTGTTTGGTCCCTTCTCCAGCATTTTATCATATTCCCGTTCGATACCCATGAGGCTTCCCACACCGGAGCCAATGGAGATACCCACACGATAAGGATTTTCCTTTTCCATGTCAATTCCTGCGTCCTCCATAGCCTGCTTTGCCGCCGCCACAGCAAACTGGGAAAAACGGTCCATTCTCCTGACAGATTTTACATCCATATATTTCTTTGGGTCAAAATCTTTCACATCTGCAGAAAGTTTCGCCTTATATTCTGTGGTATCAAAATTCTGAATTGGATTAATTCCAACTTTTTCTGCCTTAATTCCTGCCCAAAATTCCTCCACGGAATTTCCAATCGGAGTAATCACTCCCATACCTGTCACAACAACTCTTCTCATCTAACAATCCTCTGCTTTCTCTCTATTCCAAACCATTTCTGTCCTGCCTTCACAGTCAGAACTGCTGTCACAATTCCTGTCAGCGCACCACCAATCACATCCGTTGGATAATGTACACCTACATACAATCTGGATAATCCAATCAAAAAGGCTAATGCCAGCGCTGCATATCCATACTTCTTTGGAAACAACATATAAATAGCCACTGCTACTCCAAAAGATACGGCAGTATGCCCGGAAGGAAAGGAAAAATCTTCCAACCTTGGAACCAAAATCTCCAAATTATCTATGGCATCATATGGACGGGTTCTCTGCACCAGTCTCTTAAGAACCAGATTCGTAACCAAAGCAGTAAGTGCCAGTGAAACACCTGCCACACATCCTTTTTTTCTTGTTTTTTTACAAATGACCAAAACAGCTGTCAGGGCAATCCAGATGACACCCAAATCTCCCAGTTTCGTAATAAAAATTAAAAAAAGAGACAACACATCATTCCGGATATTCTCCTGAATCCACAGTAAAACTTTTGCTTCCAAATCAAATAAATGTTCCATTTCTCTTACCCATCCTTCCATGGTCTTCCATTGACTTTTATTATACGTCAGACTTCTTTTTGATTCAAGTAAAAAAGTATGAAAAAAAGATATCCTCCGAATCTGAAAAAACAGATTCAGAACATATCTTTCCTTCCTTTATCTTATTTGGATTATTTATACATCAATACTGTAGTTTGGTGCTTCTTTTGTGATATGAATATCATGTGGATGACTTTCTTTTAAAGAAGCAGCAGAAATTTTCACAAATCTTCCTGTTTCTTTCAATGTTTCGATGTCCTTTGCTCCACAATATCCCATACCGGCACGAATACCTCCAATTAACTGGAATACGGTATCTTCTACGGTACCCTTGTAAGCAACTCGTCCTTCTACACCTTCCGGAACAAGCTTCTTAGCATCTGTCTGGAAGTAACGGTCTTTGCTTCCGTTTTCCATAGCAGCGATAGAGCCCATACCACGGTATACTTTGTATTTTCTTCCCTGGAATAATTCAAATTCACCCGGAGCTTCGTCACATCCGGCGAAGATACTACCCATCATACATACATTTGCACCGGCAGCAATTGCCTTTGTCATATCTCCTGAGAACTTAATACCTCCATCGGCAATAATTGGAATACCGTATTCTTTCGCAACTGCGTAACTGTCCATAACAGCAGTAACCTGAGGAACACCAATACCTGCTACGATACGAGTAGTACAAATAGAACCAGGTCCAATACCAATCTTTACAGCATCTGCTCCTGCTTCAATCAATGCTCTGGTCGCCTCACCAGTTGCCACATTTCCTGCAATCACCTGTAAATCCGGGAATGCACTCTTAATTTCTCTGACTGCATTCATGATGTTTTTCGAATGACCATGTGCAGAATCAAGAACAACCACGTCAACTTTTGCCTTCACAAGAGCTTCTGTTCTTTCCATAATATTTTTTGTAATACCGATAGCTGCACCGCAAAGAAGTCTGCCCTGTGCATCCTTTGCTGCGAGAGGATATTTAATCTGTTTCTCAATATCTTTAATGGTAATTAATCCCTTTAAGTTAAAATCATCATCCACAATTGGAAGCTTTTCTTTTCTTGATTTTCCAAGAATTGCTTTCGCTTCTTCCAGAGTAATTCCCTGTTTTGCTGTCACAAGGTTCTCTGTGGTCATGGATTCTTTGATTTTCTTTGAAAAATCTGTCTCAAACTTCAGATCGCGGTTTGTAATAATGCCTACTAATTTTCCGTTTTCTGTAATAGGCACACCGGAAATTCTGAATTTTGCCATCAGATCATTGGCGTCTGCCAGTGTATGTTCCGGTGACAATGAAAATGGATCAGTGATAACGCCATTCTCGGAACGCTTTACTTTATCAACTTCCTCTGCCTGTTCTTCTACAGACATATTCTTATGAATAATACCGATACCACCCTGTCTTGCCATGGCAATTGCCATCCTATGCTCTGTAACAGTATCCATACCAGCACTCATCATAGGAATATTAAGTTTAATTTTCTTTGTCAGATACGTTGATAAATCCACCATATTTGGTGTTACTTCTGAATATGCAGGAACTAACAATACGTCGTCAAATGTAATTCCTTCTCCAATGATCTGTCCCATTGATTTTATCCTCGCTTTCTTTTGTTATATTTATAAGATGATAGTTGATTTTTTTATGACTGTCAAGTATTTCTTTTGAAGAAATAAAAAAATTATTTTTCATTTTTTACTTTTCCAGGTGCTGCCATCTTCATTCCATCCAACATCCTATCATCCATTTCCATATACACTTTACACATCTCAGCTCCATAAGGTGCCACCAGAAGATATACAGGTTCTTCCCCTCTTCCGGAAGTATAATCAAAGGTTTTCATCTTTGCAGCTTTGTGATATCCAATCACATGAGGATGATCTGTCGGTCCAATGACCTCACACTTGGAAATATCCACAACCTGTTTGTTTTTTCTCTTGTTTTTTCCATAAATGGCATCTATGGTCAGTTCATTCTTTACTAGCACAAATTCATATTCCACGGATGTCATCATAAAAACATAATATACCAGCCAACATAACAAAAATACCGCTATCAATCCATAAGCCAGCAATCCCAGCGTTCCCAAAAAGAAAATACTCAAATATAAGACAAAGAATACTGCTGCCAGCACCAGAGCACGAAGCAGAATGATTTTGCTGTCTGCTTTTCTGCTCACCAGTTTTTCTACGTATTGTTCATTCATCCTTACTTATTCTCCTGTTTATTTCTCCAGTTTTGCCACAATGGAATCCAACCAGTTCTGGGCGAACTCATCCATCTTTCCTTCATCGCAGAGTTTCGCAATCGCAGGATCCA
>CALWLV010000099.1 GCA_944381595.1 uncultured Roseburia sp. | reverse complement strand
TAATCAATCGGCTTCGCCGCAAATTTTGAGCGATTTGTCAAGCGTTTTTTGAAAAAAGTGGGTGATTTTTTGAGATAGGGGTCTGAAAGCCTTATAAAATCAGGGCTGAAGATTCCGAGAAGTTATTTATTGTGAAAGGAGGGATAAGGAATGGTTAGCTTTGAATATGAAATCAAAGACCCGTTGGGAATGCATGCCAGACCTGCAGCAGTATTGGCTACGATTGCGAAAGAATCGAGAGTACATGCGGATGTCATGATTCATTATAATGGCAAGACAGCAGACGCTTCTCAGCTGATTCAGGTAATGGCTCTTGGAATCGGTCAGGGTTCCACAGTTCAGATCACTGTAGAAGGTGACGGAGAGCAGGAAGTGGCACAGAAAGTAGAAGAATTTTTTAAAGAAACGATGTAAGTAAATAAGTAAAAAAGAGATAATCCGGTTCCTTATAAGGAATGGGGACTATCTCTTTTTTTATTTATTGTCTATGAGTTTTTGTATTCCGGTTTCTTAAGTTCCCTGACAATCATTCCGATGGCAATGGCACCTGCCAGAAAGTCTGCAATCGGACCGGAATAGAGAATGCCGTCAATACCCAGAAATAGAGGTAAAATCAAAATGAGAGGAAGGAAGAATAAAATCTGTCTTGTTAATGACAGGAAAATACCTCTCTGTGGTTTACCGATGGCCGTAAAGAAATTAGAAGTAATCGGCTGCATAAAGTTAAGGAAAGCGAAAAACAGGAAAATCCGGAAATAACTAACGGCAAAGTCATAATAAACATCACTTCCCTCTCCAAAAAGAGAGATAATCTGTCTTGGAAAAATCTGAAATAAAGCAAACGATGCCAGTGAAATCAAAAAGCCAATCTTAATAGCCAGCAGATAAGCTTTCTTCACTCTCTTATAATGACCGGCACCATAATTGAAACCTACAATTGGCTGCAATCCCTGGGAAATACCAATAATAAAGGAGAATAATACCTGACTTACTTTGGTGACGATACCGGCACAGGCCAGAGGAATTGCTTCTCCATAAACGGAATGAGCTCCATAATAAGTAAGGGATTTGTTCATGACAATCTGCACCACCATCATGGAAAGCTGATTGGTACATGGAGCTGCCCCAAGACTTAAAATCTGTTTGATATAATTCCATTTTGGAATACAGTGTGTCCATTTTAATTCTGTTGTTTTACAATGACGGAGATAAGAGAATACCATCACTGCTGAAACAAACTGTCCGATAATGGTAGCAGTAGCTGCACCTGCCATACCCCATTGAAAACCAAATACAAAGATGGCATCCAGAATGGTGTTGATAACAGCACCGGTCAGATTAGAGAGCATGGTAAAACGAGGACTGCCATCTGCCCGGATTAAATGACCGCCGCCGGTAGAAAAAATCAGAAACGGAAAGCCAACTGCTGTAATGGATGTGTAAGTTTTTGCATAACCAAGTACATTATCCGGCGAGCCGAAGAATTTTAACAGCGGAGTAAGAAAAATCAAGGTAAAGATACATAGAACGGTTCCGCACAAGAAAAGCATAACCGCACCGTTTCCAAGAAAATGTACGGCTTCGTCTTTTTTTCCCCGTCCCATGGATAAGTTAAAACAGGACGCTCCGCCGATACCAAATAAAAGAGCAATGGCGATACAGGATATGGACAATGGAAATGTAATATTTGTTGCTGCATTTCCTAATTCACCTACACTTTGCCCAATAAAAAACTGGTCCACAATGTTATACAAAGCGCTGACCAGCATGGCAATAATACTAGGTATGGCAAAATCTGCCAAAAGTTTATTGACGGGTTTTTCACCCAAAGGATTTTTTTGCATATTGTTCATGATAAAACTTCCTTTTCTTATTTTTTTATAAAATTATAGCTCAAAAAGTAGATATTTGCAATGACAGGTTTACTTTTTGTCTGAAAACGTGTAGAATAGGGAATAACCTTGTATAAGGAGGAGTTATATGCCAAAGGAAAAAATCAGGGAAAAATCTCAATCAAAGGTTAAAATCCCGAAGAAATATAAAGTACTGATGTATAACGATGATTTCACAACCATGGATTTCGTTGTGGAGGTATTGATACAGATTTTTGATAAAACCAAAGAAGATGCGGTGCAGTTGATGTTACAGATAGATAAAAGCACCTGTGCAGTGGTGGGGGTGTATACCAGAGATATTGCAAGGACAAAAGCCTCTCTGGCAACAGAATGGGCAAGAAGGGAAGGTTTTCCGCTTAAGGTGGAAGCTGTGGAAGAGTAGATAAAGGAGCAAAAGATTATGGATTTTAGTATATACTCAGATGAGGTTCAGAAAATTATGGAGAATGCATTTCTTTTTGCAGAGAAGTGCAAGAACCGCTATCTGATGCCGGAACATTTGTTGTATGCCATGACCATGGAGGAGTCCTTTGTTTCCTGTTTTGAGGCATATGGAGGAAATTGTGAACAGCTTCAAAAAGATTTGAGAAACTTTGTGAGGGAGAATGGGGGACAGTCAGACATAGAGCAGGGGATGGTGGCCAGTGAGGATTATAAAGAAACATTTCAGCGAGCTTTTTTGCAGATGAAAAGCAGTGGGAGACAGCAGGTGGAGCTTGTTCATCTGTTTGCAGCCATCATGTCTCTGGAAGAAAGTTACGCAGTGTATTATGTGGTGAAACAGCAGGTAGATTTATTAGAAATGCTGGGAGAATTGTCCAGAGAAACTATTTCCGAAAATCAGGACGATGAATTTGAAGAAGAGATAGAATTTTCAGATGATGGAATATGGACGTTTGGAAGAGAAGAAACTAAGAAACAGAACTGGCAGGAGTATGTGGAATGCGTCAATGATACCTGTATGGATAAGAGTCCCATGATTGGAAGGGAGAAAGAATTAGAACGAACAATCCAGATTCTTTGCCGTATGGAGAAAAATAATGTGATTCACGTGGGGGAACCGGGAGTGGGAAAAACTGCACTGGTGCGTGGATTGGCACAGTTAATTGAGCAGAATAAGGTACCCGGGGAACTTGCCGGTGCGAAGATTTATGCCATGGATATGGGAACCATGATAGCAGGAACCCAGTACCGCGGTGAATTTGAACAGCGATTCCGTATGGTGATGAAAGGGCTTGAGAAAGTAGAAAATCCGATTCTTTATTTGGACGAAATCCATAATATTGTGGGGGCGGGAGCAACCGGTGAAGGCAGTCTGGATCTTTCAAATATGTTAAAACCTTATCTCACAGAGGGTAAGATTAAGATGATTGGAGCTACCACATACGAGGAATACCGCAGATATATTATGAAGAATAAGAGTTTGATGCGTCGGTTTCAGAAAGTGGATATTCCGGAACCAACCATAGAAGAATCAGTGGAAATTTTGAAGGGTTTAAAGAAACATTATGAAAAATTTCACGGAGTGAAATATAGAACAGGGGTGTTGGAATATGCAGTGGAGATGAGTAGCAGACATATTCACGACCGTTTCCTGCCTGACAAGGCTATTGACCTGCTTGATGAGGCCGGGGCGTACCGCAAACTTCATCCGTTGCCACAGAAAAGCCAGTCAGTGGGAAAGGATTTAATCGATGATATGTTATCCCTCACCTGTCAGGTACCAAAACAGAGGGTGGAACAAAGTGACGCCCAAAAACTGGCACATTTGGGAGAAAAACTGGGACAGAAGATATTTGGGCAGGCAGAAGCCATTCGGGAAGTGACGAATGCAGTGTTATTTTCAAGAGCAGGTTTAAACGAGCCGGGCAAGCCGGTGGCAAGTTTTCTCTTTGTGGGGCCTACCGGTGTTGGAAAAACAGAGACTGCGAAGATGTTGGCTCAGGAACTGGGAATTTCTTTTGTACGATTTGATATGAGTGAATATGCGGAGAAGCATACAGTTGCCAAATTGATTGGTGCACCGGCAGGCTATGTGGGGTATGAAGATGGAGGGCTCCTTACAGAAGAAATCCGAAAACATCCTTATGCAGTACTATTGCTGGATGAAATCGAGAAGGCTCATCCGGATATCTATCAAATTTTACTGCAGGTTATGGATTATGCCACATTGACAGATAATCAGGGAAGAAAAACAGATTTTACCAATATTATCTTAATTATGACAAGCAACGCAGGTGCTGCCGGAGTAGGAAAAACAGCAATTGGATTTGGAGACAGAAAGATGGATGAGTCCGCTATTTCAGAGGCTGTAAAACGTACGTTTCAACCGGAATTTCGAAATCGTCTGAGCAAAATTGTACAGTTCCATGGAATGGATGAAGATATGGCATATCATATTGCTGAGAAGAAACTGGAGCAGTTAAAATCCATGCTTAGGGAGCGAAAAGTGGAAGTATCTTACACAAAAGAGGTGATTTCATATGTTCAGAAAAAGGGTATCACCAGAGAATATGGAGCAAGACAGATTGACCGCGTGATAGCAGGAGAAATCAAGCCGCTTCTGGTGGAACATCTTTTGTTTGGCAAGCTGAAGAAAGGCGGAAATTGTGCCATTGTCATAAAAAATCAGAAATTAACCTTGCAGTAGAGCAGTAGAAAGGAAGAGACATGGAAGAAAAGCAAAGAGAATTTATAAAAGGGATTTTTTTTATCGCACTGTTTGTATGCTTTGTATGGAAATATGAAGTAGTATTTGAATTGCTGGGAACTGTCTATCAAATGATTCAGCCTTTGATTTATGGTGGTGCCATTGCTTTTGTACTGAATTTGATTGTGAGAAAACTGGAAAAACATATGACCAGAGGAATTTGGAAACACCAGGCATTGAAAAGGGGAATATCCATTTTTTTGTCGGTAGTGATTGCAATTGGTGTGATTAGTGCAATTCTGGTGGGACTGATTCCAGAACTGATTAACAGTGTGAAAGTTTTGGAAGAAAAATTGCCGGCGGTAATTCAGGATATCATTTTCTGGATAGAGGAAAATGTTCCCCTTTCAGACAATATTATGACGCAGTTGGAGAACTTCAGTCTTGATCTTTCTACTGTGGATACGATTCTGAAAAGTGATGCCATGATATCTGTCTTAAAGACAGGAGGAAATGTAATTGGCGGTATCATTGGATTTTTCACCAAATTTTTCATGGGAGTGTTTTTTGCTTTTTATATTTTGGCTCAGAAAGAGGATTTGGGAAGGAAAGTAGACCGTTTTCTTCATGCATATATGAAGGAGGAGAAGGCAGACAATGTAGTATCTTTTTTTCGCAGAGTAAATGAAGTCTATTCCGGATTTATTTCCGGTCAGTGTCTGGACGCCTGTTTGCTTGGATTGATGATGACCATTGCCATGTTTATATTCCAAATGCCATTTCCGGTACTGATTGGTGTGATTATTGCTTTGACAGCGCTGGTTCCTGTGGTAGGTGCATTTGTCGGTGGAGGGATTGGTATGTTTCTGATTGCCATTGAATCCCCATTTCAGGCGATTTTATTTCTGATTTTATTTTTAGTACTGCAGCAGCTTGACAATCAGGTGATATATCCTCATGTAGTGGGAAATGCTGTAGGCCTGCCTTCCATTTGGATTTTTGTTGCCATTGTCATAGGTGGAAAAATATCCGGTGTGTTGGGAATGTTCCTGGGTATCCCGGTTGCGGCTCTGATTTATGCCTTTCTGGGAGAAAACCTCCGTGAGCGAGAACGGGAGAAAGTAAAGATAATGCAAGAACAGGAAGAAGAACAAAAAGAAGAAAAGAAAGAAATATAAAAATCAAGGGACTGTCTTTCAACAGTCCCCTGGAAAATCAGAAAGCAGCAATAGACTGCTTTCTTTTTGATTTAAGAATTATTTCTGATTTTTCTCTATTTCAGCCATCTTCATGGCACGAACCTTCAAAGAGAGTCCAAATAGGTTAATGAAACCTTCTGCATCATGATGATCATATAAATCACCGGTGGTAAAGCTTGCAATGGATTCATTGTATAAGGAATATGGAGAAGTAGTACCGGCTTTTATGATATTTCCTTTGTAAAGTTTCATCTTCACTTCACCGGTTACATATTCCTGTGTGGATTCTACGAATGCCTGCAATGCTTCACGAAGAGGTGTAAACCATTTTCCTTCATAAACAACATCAGCAAATTTTGCATCGATGGTCTTCTTAAATGCCATAGTATCTTTATCATGGATTAATTCTTCCAGCTGTTTATGAGCTTCTAAGAGGATGGTTCCACCAGGAGTTTCATATACGCCGCGGGATTTCATACCAACTACACGGTTTTCTACGATATCCACAATTCCGATGCCGTGCTTTCCGCCTAATTCATTTAACTTGCGGATGATATCGGAAGCCTTCATCTTCTCTCCGTTTAATGCAACCGGTTTTCCTTTTTCAAAGGATAATGTGATGTATTCTCCCTCTTCCGGTGCCTTCTCCGGTGTGGTACCAAGTACTAAAAGATGTTCATAATTTGGCTCGTTTGCAGGATCTTCAAGCTCCAGACCTTCGTGGCTGATATGCCATAAATTACGGTCACGGCTGTAGCTGGAATCAGCGGAGAATGGAAGATCAATGCCGTGTTGTTTGCAGTATTCAATCTCGTCTTCTCTGGACTGCATCTTCCATGTTTCGTTACATCTCCAAGGAGCAATGATTTCAAGGTCAGGAGCAAGAGCTTTGATAGTCAGCTCGAAACGAACCTGGTCGTTTCCTTTTCCGGTAGCACCATGGCAGATGGCAACAGCCCCTTCTTTTCTGGCAATTTCCACCAGACGTTTTGCAATGACAGGACGTGCCATGGAAGTACCAAGAAGATACTTATTTTCATATACAGCATCTGCCTGTACACAAGGAATTACATAATCATTTACGAATTCATCAGTCAAATCTTCAATATATAATTTCTCAGCACCGGAAAGCTTCGCACGCTCTTCCAGTCCGTCGATTTCATTTCCCTGTCCTACGTCTGCACATACGCAAACAACATCATAATCGTAATTTTCCTTCAGCCAGGGAATAATCGCTGTGGTATCAAGGCCACCTGAGTAGGCTAAAATAACTTTTTCTTTCATTTGTTTTCCTCCATAATATGTATAGTATGGGTAATTTTCCTGAATAAGAAAATTATCCGGCTAGTGGGAAGTATACAACATATAAAGATAAAATGCAATAGAAAAATCAAAAAACATGAATATTTATAAATGAAAGCGTTTTTGCATAAAAATACGAAAAACTGAATAAAAACATAAAAATTAAAGAGACGGTGAAAAAATATAAAATTAGGGGTTGCATAATATGCATTAGGTGTGTATAATTATGAACGGTAAGTAAAAGTGAAATTTATTTTGCAAAACATATTTACATAATAATGAAAATGAACTAAACTATAAAATAGTAGTAGTACTTTTGATAAAAAATATACACCATAGAACGAATAAGAAAAAACAGAAAGGATGAGTAAGATGATTAAAGCAGGAATTATAGGGTCTACCGGATATGCAGGAGCTGAATTGGTGCGGCTTCTGATGCAGCATAAGGATGTGGAGATAAAATGGTATGGCTCCAGAAGTTATGTGGATAAAAAATATTATGAGGTATTCCAGAATATGTTTCAGATTGTGGAAGATACCTGTTTGGATGATAATATGGAAGAATTAAGTAGTCAGGTGGATGTGATTTTTACTGCAACACCTCAGGGACTCTGTGCTTCCCTTGTAAATGAAGATATTTTAAATAAAGTAAAGATTATTGATCTGAGTGCTGATTTTCGTATTAAGGATGTGGATGTTTATGAGAAATGGTATGGCATTGAGCATAAGAGCCCACAATTTATAGAAGAAGCTGCTTACGGTCTTGCCCCGCCCAACAGCGAGAAAATCAAAGGAGCAAGCTTGATTGCAAATCCGGGACGTTATCAGACCTGCTGTACCTTGTCACTTTATCCGCTGGCAAA
>CALWLV010000098.1 GCA_944381595.1 uncultured Roseburia sp. | reverse complement strand
AGCAGACAAATATGGGAGAGAAAATGTGGTGGGATTATCCATGTATTATGGACAGAAACATACAAAGGAAATCGAGGCGGCAAAAAAGATAGCCGAATATTATGACATTGATTACATTGAAATGGATTTGGCAAAAATTTTCGCATATAGCGATTGTTCGCTGCTGGCACATTCAGAGAAAGAAGTACCCCATGAATCTTACGCAGACCAGCTGAAGGAAACAAATGGGATTCCTGTATCCACCTATGTTCCGTTTCGCAATGGACTTTTTCTGTCCACAGCGGCAAGTATTGCAATTGCCAAGGGATGTGAAGTGATTTATTATGGTGTTCATGCAGACGATGCGGCGGGAAATGCTTATCCGGATTGTTCTGCAGCATTTCATGAAGCCATGAAACAGGCCATTTATCTTGGCAGCGGAAATCAGGTGTCTATTGAGGCTCCATTTGTGAACTGTACGAAGGCAGAGGTCGTAAAGAAGGGATTGGAATTAAAAGCACCTTATGAACTGACCTGGAGCTGCTATGAAGGCGAAGACGTGCCTTGCGGTGTATGCGGAACCTGCAGAGACCGTGCAGAAGCATTTCGTCTCAATGGCATAGAAGATCCGGCATTACAATAAATATTAGGAGAGATAGCGATGGAAGGAAGAAATCAAGAAGAAAAGCAGGGAATTACACTGTTAGGAAATCAGGGAATTAAATATCCCATGGATTACGCACCGGAGGTTTTGGAGACGTTTGTAAATAAGCATCCGGATAATGATTATTTTGTAAAATTCAATTGTCCTGAATTCACCAGTCTGTGTCCCATCACAGGACAGCCGGATTTTGCAACCGTGACCATTTCTTATGTACCGGATGTGCGTATGGTAGAAAGCAAATCGTTAAAGTTATATCTGTTCAGTTTCCGAAACCATGGAGACTTTCATGAAGACTGTATGAATATTATTATGAAAGACCTGATTCGTGTTATGGACCCGAAATATATCGAAGTGTGGGGAAAATTCACACCGAGAGGTGGGATTTCCATCGATCCCTATTGTAATTATGGAAGACCGGGAACGCGTTGGGAACAGGTGGCCTGGGATCGAATGGCAAATCATGATTTATATCCGGAAAAAGTAGATAACCGCTAGAAAATGATTGATTTATACTTTATAATAGGTTAATATAGACATACACGATTATGTTTGCAGGAAAAGTTGGAGGATAAAGGTTTGGGAAAAATAGCAATTGTAACAGACAGCAATAGTGGTATCACACAGAAGCAGGCGGTGGAACTTGGTGTGACTGTGGTTCCTATGCCATTTGACATAGACGGACACACGTTCTATGAAGATATCAGCCTGACTCAGGAAGAATTTTATGTAAAACTGAAAGGGGATGGAAACATCTCTACAGCACAACCGGCTCCGGATAGCTTTATGGAAATCTGGAGGAAATTATTGAAAGACCATGAGGCGGTGATTTATATTCCAATGTCATCCGGATTATCCGGCTCCTGCCAGACTGCCATGATGTTTGCGGCAGAAGAGGAGTTTGAAGGAAAAGTATTCGTCATAGATAATCAGAGAATATCGGTTACTCAGAGACAGTCGGTTATGGATGCCAAAGAGATGGTAGAACAGGGAAAGAGTGTGGAAGAAATTGTATCCTATCTTATGGATACGAAGATGGAATCCAGTATTTATATTATGGTGGATACTCTGAAATACCTGAAAAAGGGAGGAAGAATTACACCGACAGCTGCAGCATTGGGAACGATTCTGAAGTTAAAGCCGGTATTGCAGATTCAGGGAGAGAAGTTAGATGCTTTTTCAAAAGCAAGAACACTGACGCAGGCCAAGAATATTATGATTAATGCGATAAAAACAGATGTGGAAAACAGATTTGGCGGTGATGTCAATCAGTTGAATTTGGAAATAGCACATACCAATAATCTGGAAGAGGCAATGAATTTTAAAGAGGAAGTGAAGCGGGCATTTCCGGAATATACAGGAGAAATTTATGTGGATCATTTATCTTTAAGTGTATCCTGTCATATTGGTCCGGGATCCCTGGCACTTGCCTGTACAAAGAGAATGTAGCGATAAGGCACCGGTCTTTTGGATGGGTGCCTTTCTTAGTTTGGAAGGGGAAAAAGATGAGAGAATTATATAAAGCTTATGCAGCAAAAGAAAGAGAAAATTATATTCAGTTGTTAAAGGAGCTGGCAAGTATTCCATCACCATCCTACCATGAATTGGAAATCGCGGAATACATTTTAGATTATCTGAAAAATGAAGCGGAAAAGACCGGTTACAAGAAGGTGAGACTTTATATGGATGATGTTTATAATGTATACTGTGAATTGGGCGAATTAGTCAGAGATGGAGAATACAATGCGGTTTTTACTGCCCATACAGATACTGTCTTTCCGGATTGTTATGGTCCTCTTAAGGTGCGTGAGAAGAATGGGAACATATACGGTCTGGGGATTATGGATAACCGTGCGAATATATGTGCGCTGATGTATTGTATTAAATATATGATGGAGCAGGGAATTGAACCAAAGAAACAGATTTTAATCGTCTTTAACGGTTGTGAAGAGGGATTGGGAAACCTCAGGGGAAGTTCCAGGATTATCGAACGTTATCCAAGGATTTGTAAATGGATTGCCTTTGATCTTGACTATGGGATTTTGTACAACCGGGCACTTGGTTCCTGTAGATATAAGGTGGAAATCAACACACCGGGGGGACATTCCTATGAGAATTTTGGAGAGGAAAATGCCATTGAGCGAATGGCCTGTCTGATACAGGAATTTTACAACATTCATGTAGAAGAAAGACAGGGAACTCTGACCTATAATGTAGGCATGATTGAGGGTGGTACCACGGTCAATGCCGTTGCTAACAGTTGTACGGCATATTTCGAATGGCGTTCGGATTTGGAAGAAAATCTGGAATGGATGGAGAATCAGTTTACCACATTGCTTTCAAAAATAAGGGAAAAAGAAAATGTGGAAGTTGTGCGAAAGGTCATAGGAATTCGTCCATCCACGGGCACTTTTTCAGAACAAGGAAAAGTGGTGCAGGAGGATTTAGTAAAGCGTACAGACAGAAGAGTCAGAGAAATTATCGGCAGAGCACCGGTATGTAAGGCTGGCTCCACGGATTGCAATATTCCGTTATCGAAAGGGATTCCGGCTGTTTGTATCGGAACCTGTCAGGGATATGGCCAACATACCAGAGAAGAATATGTCAGAAAGGATTCTCTGGAGCAGGGATTTGTACTTGCTTTGGAAACAGTTTTGGAGGAATGCGAAAGATGAAACTATTGCTTGCAGCAATCAATGCAAAATATATTCATTCGAATCTGGCTGTATATAGTCTGCATGCTTATGCAAAAGAATATAGTCAGGCTGTAAGAGAGGGAAAGGCAGAAGTTGGATACCGGGAATTTACGATTAATCAAAGTCTGGATGAAATTTTGGAGGAATTGTATCAGGAGCATCCGGATGTGTTGTGTTTTTCCTGCTATATCTGGAATATTACCTATGTAAAGACTTTGATGAAAGAAATGAAAACACTACTTCCGGATATTGATATCTGGCTTGGTGGACCGGAAGTGTCTTATGACGGAGAACGGCTTCTGACGGAATATCCGGAACTGACAGGGGTCATGTGCGGTGAGGGCGAGCAGACGTTCTCATCTTTATGTGATTACTATGGAGCCGCAGGCTGTACCAGAGCATCCTGTCATGGAAAAACAGATAGCATCGATGTGCCATCCATATGTTACCGACAGGAAAAAATCTGTGTAAATAAACCGGGAGAGCCTGTTGATATGTCGAAAATCCCATTTCCATATAGTGAAAAACTGGTCGGAAATCTGGAACATAGAATTATCTATTATGAAAGCAGCAGAGGCTGTCCTTTCTCCTGCAGTTATTGTCTGTCTTCTCTGGATAAAACACTGCGATTTCGGGACTTGGAATTGGTGAAACAGGAGCTTCAGTTTTTTATCGATAAGAAAGTAGCACAGGTAAAGTTTGTGGATCGTACCTTTAATTGTAAGAAAGATCATGCTTTTGCTATTTGGAACTATATTTTGGAGCATGATAATGGTGTGACAAATTTTCATTTTGAAATTGGAGCAGATTTAATTACACAAGAAGAGTTGGATTTACTGCAACAGATGCGTCCCGGTCTGGTTCAGCTGGAGATTGGAGTTCAGTCGGTGAATCAGGATACCATACGGGAAGTTAGCCGGAAGATGAATCTGGAAATTTTAAAAAAACAGGTTCTTACAATTTGGAAGTGGAATAATATCAATCTTCATTTAGATTTGATTGCCGGTCTTCCTTATGAAGGACTGGATAGTTTTAAACATTCTTTCTGTGAAGTATACCGATTATATCCGGATCAATTGCAGCTTGGTTTTCTAAAGGTCTTAAAGGGTTCCAATATGGAGCGTTATCGGGATAAATATGGATTGGCATATCGCAGTTATCCACCCTATGAAGTGCTGTTTACCAAATGGTTGACTTATGATGATATGCTGGAATTAAAAACTGTGGAAGATATGGTGGAAAATTATTATAACAGTGGACAATTTGTTCTCAGCTTACAATACCTTGAGAATTACTTTGATACCCCTTATGAAATGTATTCTCAACTTGGAAATTATTATAAAGAACATTTTGCAAAACAGGCAAAACATACAAGAATAGCAAGGTATGAGATTTTTCTTGATTTCTTTCATGAAGTATGCAGTACAAAGGATGATGTACTGAAAGAATTGATGACCATGGACCTGTATATGAGGGAAAATATGAAAACAAGACCGTCCTTTGCACCGGATGTAATGGGATATAAGAAAGTCTTTCAGGAGATTGGAAGAGTCTGTGGCAGAATGCAGGCACAACATATCGATTGTATATCGGCGGGGACCTGGGACTGGCTGGTGAAACAGGGGATTACATTTGAAAAGAAAACGGTTTGTCTGGAGACAGAAACAGAGGATAAAATTCTGTATTTTGATTATGATGACAGGAATCCGTTGAATCATAATGCAAAAGTCTATGAAATCTCAGGAGGAAACAGCAGATGATAAAAGATTATATACTTGTGGATGTGGAGACAACCGGTCTGAACCCTGCAACGGATCAGATTATAGAAATTGGTGCCATCAAGGTTTTGGATGGGAAAGCTGTGGAAACTTATGAGCAGTTGATTCATCCGGGAGTTTCCATTGGAGAGCATATTGTAGAATTGGTGGGGATTACCAATGAGATGGTGAAAGATGCTCCGACTATGTCGGAGGTGATAGGAGAGTTTCTGGAATTCGCAGAGGACTTGCCTATGATGGGGCATAATCTGATGTTTGATTATGGATTTCTAAAGACGGCAGCAGTGAAACATGGAAACAACTTTGGAAAAACAGGAGTGGATACGCTTTCCATTGCAAGGAAATATTTATCTCAATTAGAGAGCAGAAGGCTGGACGCACTTTGTTCCTATTTCGGTATTCCCGATGAACATCATCATCGTGCCTTGAATGATGCAGCCGCAGCAGGAGAATTGTATCGGGTGCTGTGTGAGAAATTCTACATAGAAGGAAAGAATGATAAAGATTTTGCACCGGTTCCATTACAGTTCTCTGTGAAGAAAGTCAGTCCTGCAACAGCAAAACAGATTTCTTATCTGAAGAGTCTGTTGGAAAGACATGGAATTGAGGAACCGGTGCAGATGGAGCAGCTGACAAAAAGTCAGGCATCCAAAATGATAGATCAGATATTGTTTCAGTATGGGAGATAATTAGCTCCATTCATGAGTTCTCAAATGTCCTTCGGTTTGCATACCTGCAAAATCATTCTGGCGCAGGGCTTCGTATAAAACGATTGCCACAGAGTTCGAAAGATTCAGGGAGCGAATTTCCGGGTTCATAGGAATTCTTACGCAGGTATTTTGGTTTTCGTATAAGATGTCTTCCGGAATACCTGCGCTTTCTTTGCCAAACATAATATAGCAGTCAGGTTCATAGGAAACTTCCGTGTATTTATAAGGCGCCTTTGTAGTGGCATAATAAATCTTAGCACCGGGATTTTTCTTTAAGAAATCTTCATAATCCTCATACACTTCATAATCAAGATGTTCCCAATAATCCAATCCGGCCCGCTTTACGGATTTTTCATCCAGTTTAAATCCCAACGGTTCAATCAAATGAAGTTTCACCCCTGCAGCGCAGCAGGTTCTACCAATATTTCCAGTGTTTGCCGGTATCTCCGGCTCATGAAGTACAATATTTAACATAATTTTTATCTTTGATGCCTTTCAATAAAATTCTCAATTCGTTTTAGTGCCATTTTCAGGCGTTCTAAGGAATATGCGTAGGAAATACGGACAAACCCTTCTCCACATTGACCGAAAGCTGTTCCCGGAACCACGGCCACCTTTTCTTCTTCCAAAAGCTTTGTGGCAAATTCCTCAGAAGTCATGCCAAATTTTTTGATGTTTGGGAAGATATAGAAAGCACCATAAGGTTCAAAGCATTCCAGTCCCATTTCTTCAAATGCATGGATGAGATACCGTCTTCTCTGGTTATAGGACTGTGTCATCTTCACCACGTCCTCATCTCCATTCTTAAGTGCTTCCACCGCTGCATACTGGCTGGTAGTCGGAGCACACATAATGGCAAACTGATGGATTTTTAACATCTGTGATAAAATCATCTCCGGTGCACAGACATATCCAAGTCTCCAGCCTGTCATGGCATAAGCCTTGGAGAAACCATTGATGACCACGGTACGTTCTTTCATGCCGGGCATTTCAGCAATGGATACATGTCGTTCTCCAAAATAAGAAAGTTCTGCATAGATTTCATCCGATACAACGAAGATATCTTTTTCGACGCATACTTTTGCAATCTCTTCCAAATCCTTTCGTGGCAAAATAGCTCCTGTTGGATTGTTAGGAAATGGAAGAATTAAAAGTTTTGTTTTATCTGTAATATGTGCTAATAAATCTTCCCTGGTAAGGCGGAACTCATTTTCTTCTTTTAACTCAATCACCACTGGAACACCATAAGCTAACTGTACACACGGCAGGTAGGACACATAGCTTGGCATAGGAATCAGTACTTCTTCGCCCGGATTAACCATGGCACGGATAGCAAGGTCAATGCCTTCGCTGCCTCCCACGGTGACCATAATTTCGTGTTCATAATCATAATGCAGATGAAATCTGCGTTCCAGATAATTGGCAATCTCTATTTTCAATTCCTTTAAACCGGAATTAGAGGTATAGAATGTTTTTCCCTTTTCCAGAGAATAGATGCCTTCTTCCCGTACATGCCATGGGGTATCGAAGTCCGGTTCTCCCACACCAAGAGAAATGGCGTCCTTCATCTCGCTTACGATATCAAAAAATTTACGGATTCCGGAAGGTTGAATTTCCATAACTACATCGGATAATGGATTTCTCATGGTGTAATTACCATCCTTTCATCTTCTTTTTCTTCGGTAAGAATTGTGCCGTGGTCTTTGTATTTTTTTAAAACAAAGTGTGTAGCAGTACCTCTTACTGCCTCTATGGTGGATAATTTCTCAGATACAAACTGGGATACGGCGCGCATGGTCTTTTCCTCCAGAAGCACCAGGAAATCGTATCCGCCGGACATCAGATAGATGGCTTTTACTTCACTGAAGTTGTAGATACGCTCTGCAATCCGGTCAAAGCCGTCGCCTCTCTGTGGAGTAACCTGAACTTCAATCATGGCATTCACGCGCTCATCGCTGGTATTGTCCCAGTTAATCAGAGTATGATATCCACAGATGACCTTTTCCTTTTCCATCCGGGATATTTCATTTGCAATTTCCAATTCAGAAACACCCAGAAGTATGGACAATTCATGTATATCTATCTTGCTGTTCTTTTCAATGACTCCTAAAATTTGTTTTCTTAATTCTGTTAATTCCATCATGACCAGCTTCCTTTCTTGGTTATATAATACAAAATGCCCCGTTTTAAGAGCGGGGCTGCTCTAAGAATCTCCGTTCTTCCTGATTCAAAAGAACCCTATCATTTCCTTCTGTCACTTTTCCAATGACTGCTGCATGGATGCCGGCTTCCCGGTATGTTTCCACCAGTCCATTCCCATCTTCCGCTACCACCAGAAGAGAACCGGAAGACTGCATGGTATAAGGGTTCAAATCCATATATTCACTTAATTCAATGGTTTCCTGCAAAACAGGAATTTTCCGCACATGTATTTCTAATCCGCTGCGCAGTTTCTCGCCCAGTTCCCAAAGACCGCCAAACACACCGGTCTCTGACAAATCATGCATGACAGAGGCATTATGTTCCATGGCAATTCTGGCGTGTTCGGATATGGAAATTTGTTCCAGATACCCCTTTGCCTTATCCAGGTAACCGGGTGCAAATCTCTCTTCCAGTTGCCTGCGGTTTTTCACCGCTACAACACCGGATCCTTCCAATGCTGTATAACCGGTCATCACAATATCTTTTCCATAAAGAGTTTGTTCTTCTTTTTTATCCGTGATTTTCACTGCACCGTTTCCGTATGCAGTGACCGTAAATACAGGTTGGAAAACTTTCCCGGATACTTCGCTGTGTCCCCCTGCAATCTGGAGATTTAACTCTTTTGCCACAGATTCAAAGGTTTCCATAATCTGTTTCATCTCTTTTTCTTCTATGGTGGGTGGCAAAATCATGGCGATTAATAATGCGAAGGGACTTCCGCCTTCTGCCGATACGCTGTTTACAGCCCGAATGGCTGTGATTCTGGCATCTGTCAGAATATGAGAAAGACACATCTCCCGGGGATTAAAAAAATCTCCTTCGGTACTGCATGAAACGGCAGTAACCAGTCGGCCGTCTATCTGCATAATCGCAGCATCCCCGCCGGCTCTGGCGCCACTTATCACTTCCGCTCTTTTATTACGGAATTTATTTATCACAGACCTCTTTAGTATTAATTCTGATAATTTTCCTACATTCATTCTGACAGCTTCCTTCTGCTTTTCTTGACTAATTCTTCTTTAACAATTATAATTTATCTTATCATAAAATCAGACAAGATAGGATAAAATAGGCACAACCATAGCAAGGACTAAAACAATAGCGACTCCTGCTGCAATTTTCTTTTGTGTATTTTTACTCCAAAAATTCATTTTCTTACCTCCGATTTTACTGATTGACTGATAACTGATTTTCTATGTGACATGATAACATTACGCCTGTATACAGGCAGATTGTGAGGATATACAATGCTTTATTTCGCTGTATTTGGATGTTTTTTAATTTTAGGTCTCTGGCTTATGTACGAAATTAAGAAAAATGACCGTATGATAAACCGGGATACCAGTGATTTCTGGCAAGAGGAATCTCTTGCAAATCAGACCCGAAAAGTTCCGGTGGATACTCTTCCTTATATTCAGGTGCCTCTGGAAAATTTCCCGATTGGACTTTATTCCGATCAGCAGCTGCAGGAAAGTGAGCAAATCCTTTTGGAACTCAGGGATAAAAAAATCCTGAACCTCACCGGAAAGACTGCTACCGATATCAAAGCAGAATATGGTGCTGCAAATCTTCCCTTTCTGGACCAGTGTGATATGAATTATACCGAGCTGGTCAAAACAATTGCCTCATATGGTGTACGGTTGCATGAACTGGGGCATGACGATGATGCCATCACCGTACTTGAATCCGGCATAGATATTTTAACAGATATAAGAATGAATTACAAGGTTTTAGCCACTCTTTATCAGGAAAGAAATCAACAGGAAAAAATCAGCCACTTGAAAGAAGTGGCTGAGGGGTTAAATTCCTTGAATAAACATACCATTTTAAAAGATTTGGAAGAAAAGGAAAAGTAAGTTATTTCCGGCTCTTTGCAAGACTAAAGGTGAACTGGGTTCCCTCGCCTTCCGTGCTGACAACATGGATATTTTCGTTGTGTGCAGAGATGATTTCTTTTACAATGGCAAGACCAAGCCCAGTTCCCTTTTTGTCTTTTCCTCTGGATGCATCTACTTTATAGAAGCGTTCCCATATTTTTGTCTGATCTTCCGATGAAATACCAATTCCGAAGTCTTTTACGGAAACAAAGACTTTGTCTGCCTTATCATTAATATCAACATTGATATCTGAATGTGTCGGACTGAATTTAATCGCATTATCAATCAGGTTATATAATACCTGCTGGATTCGCATTTTGTCTGCACATACCATGTAAGGTTTATCCTCATGGAATAATTTTATCTTGATGTTTTTTGCGCCGCATTGTCCTTCAAACGAGGCAATAGTATCCTTGGCAACAGGAAGAAAATCAAAATTTGTCAAATCCAGCATAATCCCATTGGAATCAAAGGTATTTAAAGTTAGTAAACTTCCGGTGAGTTTTGTCAGACGTTCTGTCTCTGAAATTACAATTTTTAAATATTTTTCCTGCATTTCTGAAGGAATGGTGCCGTCTAACATGGCTTCTACATACCCTTTGATGGAGGTCAGTGGAGACCGGAAATCATGGGATATATTCGCAATAAACTTCTTCTGGGTGGCGTACATATTCTGGAAACCGCGGGCCATGAAATTCATGGAATCTGCCAGAGTACGCATTTCATCATGAGAAGAAATCTTAAGATCTTTATATTCGTAATTACCCTTTGCAAATTCTTTCGCTGCATGAATAATCTTTGTCAATGGTTTGTATACAAAGACAGAGAAAATCACCAGAATTACCATGGAAATACAGAACATGATGATAAAAGAAATATTCAGGATATTCATGGTGTGAATATGCTGGTTTTGAATGGTATCCATGGATTTATTCATGACAACATAGCCGTAGTGCTGGTAATTATTCACAATCGGAGAGTATACAGTAAGATACTCTTCACTTGTTGCTCCATTAAAATCCCCTGTCACATAATAAGTGTTTTCAAAGTATTCAGAAAGATTCGGAAGCAGCAGAGGGTTATTCTCAGATGAGGAATAAAGGATATCATTGGCAGTACCCACAATCCAGATGGTAGTGTCCTGTGAAGTAAATGTCAGATCCAAATCCTGCTGATAATCATGCTGAAAGGAGTCATACACATCGTAGTAGTATTGGCTGTAATAGGTGCTGGCAGAATTGGCCTGGCTGTATAATTCAGATGCCTGTCTTGATATTTCGTCCTGCATAACTTTAGAAGAAATCAGGGTGTTGATTAAAATCAGGGACAATGCTGCAAAAATCACATAACCAATTAAAATCTTGTTATAAATATTGTAATTCATGATCATTCCCCAAAGATTACTTTTTTAATTCAAATTTATAGCCAATTCCCCATACCGTGGATAAGGACCATGCACTGTTATCGTTTATTTTCTCACGGATACGTTTGATGTGTACGTCAACGGTACGGGTATCTCCTGCATATTCATAGCCCCAGATATGGTCAAGAAGCTGTTCTCTTGTAAAAACCTGATTTGGTGAGGCTGCAAGGAAATGCAACAGTTCAATTTCCTTTGGAGGCATATCTACTTTTTTGCCCATATAGTTTACGGAGTAATTGTTCATATTAATTTCCAAATCAGGGTAAGAAATAATATTAGAGGTTTTTTCTTTTTCCGGTTCGGAAACCACTGAGGTACGTCTTAAGACCGCTTTTACTCTTGCAACCAGTTCTTTGGAATCAAAAGGTTTAATCATATAGTCGTCCGCCCCAAGTTCAAGGCCAAGTACTTTGTCAAATACTTCACCCTTAGCGGAAAGCATAATAATCGGTGTTGAGGAAGTCTTACGGATTTCCCGGCATACCTGATATCCATCCATGCCCGGAAGCATAAGATCAAGAAGAATTAAATCAGGGCGAAATGTTTCAAATACTTTTAGAGCTTCATTTCCATCTTCTACACATTTTGTTTCAAAACATTCTTTGGTCAGGTATAGGGAAATCAGTTCTGAAATATTTGTATCGTCATCTATAATTAGTATTTTTTGTTTGTTTGCCATAACAAAGCCTCCTTTTACTTCGGTTTATTTGAATTCAACAACAGTGACGCCGGAATCTCCTTCGCCAAATTCGCCAAGCCGGAAAGATTTCACATATTTTAATCGTTTCAAGTGTTTGTGAACAGCAGCACGCAGTGCTCCGGTACCTCTTCCGTGAACAACTCTTACACTTGGCAGATGGGCAAGGTAGGCATCGTCCAGATATTTGTCAAGCTGAGGAATGGCTTCATCGGTGGTCATTCCAATTAAATTGATTTCCGTTGAAATCGTAGCTGTTTTTGACATTCGGATTTTACCGGAACTGAGTTTCTGCATATTCGGTGCAGTGATGACCGGTTCATCCACCGGCTCCAGATCACGGATATTGACAATGGAACGTAAAATTCCCATTTGAACAGAGACATCCCCCTTCTGGTTTGGTGTACCACATATGGTACCCGTCAGATTCAGGCTTAAGACCTTTACGGTGTCTCCAGGATGAAAATCTTTGGCAGTATATGTTTTTTGTTGTTTTTTGTTGTTTTTTAAAGCAAGTTTGCTCTCTGTATCGTTTAACTTCTTACGAAGTTTATGACGTTCATTCTCAAGCTCTTTGGAATTATTCTGTACCCCTTTAGAAAGTTTATTAACCCTCTTAATGGTCTCGTCTGCAAATTCCTTGGCGTCTGCAAGGATTTTTGCAGCTTCTTCGTTTGCTTCCCTCAGAATGCCTTCACGTTTATTCTGAAGTTGTTCAGACTGTTTCTTCAGGGATTCCTTCAGGGCAGTAATCTCTTCCTGTTTCTTTAAAATTTCAGCTTCTTCCCGCTGGATTGTCAGCTTACTCTGTTCTAAATCGGTAAGGATATCTTCAAAGGCTTCATTATCAGAGTCAATCCTGCTCTTTGCATCTGCAATCAGATAGTCAGGAAGTCCTAATTTGGAAGAAATAGCGAAAGCATTGCTTTTTCCCGGAATTCCAATGAGAAGCCGGTAAGTAGGACTTAAAGATTCCACAGAGAATTCACAGCATGCATTTTCTATGCCATCGGTAGAGAGGGCAAATAATTTTAATTCACTGTAATGGGTTGTAGTCATGGTTCTGACCTTCATATTGTGGAGGAAGGTCAGAATACTGATGGCAAGGGCAGCGCCTTCCACCGGATCTGTTCCGGCACAGATTTCATCAAATAATACCAGTGATTTATCATCTGCTTTTTCTAAAATGCGGATGATATTGGTCATATGAGAAGAGAACGTACTGAGACTCTGCTCAATACTCTGTTCATCTCCAATATCAGCGTAAATTTCAGTGAAGAGTGCCAGTTCGGAACCTTCATCTGCCGGAATATGAAGACCGGACAATCCCATCAGTTCGAATAATCCCACTGTTTTCAAGGAAACAGTTTTACCACCGGTATTTGGTCCGGTAATAATCAGCTGGTCATAGGTGTCACCAAGATGTACATCGATTGGAACTACTTTCGCAGGATCCAGAAGAGGATGTCTTCCCTGTTTGATTTTGATTATTCCCTGTTGGTTGATGACCGGTTCCGATGCTTTCATGGATTTCGACAAAGCCGCTTTCGCAAAAACAAAATCGAGATGTGTCAGAATCTCCAGATTCCATTTCAAT
Organism: uncultured Roseburia sp.; assembly: GCA_944381595.1. Classification (GTDB taxonomy): domain Bacteria; phylum Bacillota; class Clostridia; order Lachnospirales; family Lachnospiraceae; genus CAG-303. The sequence continues at coordinate 4,815 of CALWLV010000098.1, read as the reverse complement.
TCTTCTGTCTTTTCTCCTACCAGAGCACTTAATTCTGCAAGAATTCTTTCAATTTCGTCTTTTTCTTTTCCGGCCAGTTCCCGCAGTTCATTGTTCATCTGAACCACAGATATTGGCTCTACAAATACGGTAGAACCAGTAGAAGACTGGTCGTGAATCATTCCGGGTACATTTCCCTTGCAGTCAGCCTTCACAGGGAGACAGTATCTGCCGTTTCTCATGGTAATCACGAAGTCTTGAAGATTGTTTCTCATATTTTGAGAATTTACCATGGAATTTAACTGAGAGCGGATTCTGTCATTGGTATTCCGGATGGTTCTCCGAATGGAATGAAGGGTGCTGCTGGCATCATCGGCAATCTCTTCCTCGGATATGATACAGCGTTTTAATTCATGGTTAATAGGAGAGAGAGGTTCGATATCCTGAAAATACCCGGTTAAGGAATCTTCCTTCTCCTCTTCCTTCTCGTTGCGTCCAAACCCTTTTATTTGCAATGCGGTGTCCAATAATTTGCTGATTTCAAGAAGTTCTGACTGGGACAGCGTACTGCCCACTTCAAGCCGCTTTATGGAAGGACCGATGTCCCTCACCCCGGAAAAAGAGACGGAGCCGCCATGCCAGAGTCTTGCAAGAGCATCGGAGGTCTCGGTCAGTTCCTTTGTCAGTTCCGTGAGATTGTCAAATGGCTCCAGCTCCATACAGAGTTTCTGCCCGCAGGAAGAACCTGCCAGCGCCGTTAACATTTGCTTTATTTTATGATATTCTAATGTATGATATACTTTCTGATTCATAATGATTCTCCACATAGATTAATAATAAAGTAAGTTTAACATAAGATGGCTTTGCGGGCAAGCGGTAGAGGAATGGAAAATGAAGAAAATTTTCGTTTCACATTAGAATTGACATAGAATGTTCATAATTATTTGTTATACTTATACTCATTCGTTTCGAATGTGAGCTGAGGAAAAGATAAGAGGTTGTTATGAATGAAAAAAACTATGATTTTGTAGAAGAAGTGATACGGAAAAGGCCAAGCAAATTCAGATATATATTGTCAAAATTACCTGTTTTACTATTGCTGGTGGCATTAATCTGTTTTGTTGCGGCGGCTGTGTCAATGCTGATAGAGCGTTATTATGGGGAAGACTGGCTTGAAGCAGCGGCAAATGGACAGGGGAGCACGGCATCCAAACTGAATATGACAGTGGAAGATGAGGAACAGGAAGCTCAGACAAGTCTGGTTGGTTTGGAAGAGAAAATTGACCGTAGTATGGTGGCACTGTATAAAATTGAAGGGGCAGGTGATGAAAGAGAACTCCTGTGTACAGGAACGATCCTTGCCATGGAAGAATATATTTATATTTTAGTGCCATATGATAAAATAGGGAACAGGGAAAATGTTGTTGCAAGGTTTTTTGACGGTTCTACGGCAGAGGTAGAATACTGGAATCACGATGAGGCGTTGAAACTGGGACTGGTCAGGGTAAGTAGAGCCGATGTAGAGGAGGATACATGGAAGGAGATTGAGTGTGTCACCATCGGAAATGCTGATACGCTGAATAAGGGAATCCCATTTGTATATGTGGGAAATCCTTTTGGCGGTCAGGTACTGACCTATGCGGGCAATGTGGCAGGAATCGAGGAAGATCATGATTTATATGATTTGTATTTCAGAACCATTTATACGGATATTATCATAGAGGATGTGGAAGACGGTTTTTTGTTTGATTATCATGCAAATCTCATTGGTTTTGTGTCAGATAAGGTTGGAAGCAGCAAAAACCAGACAATTTCAGCTATTTTAATTTATGATTTATATGATTTGCTGACGAAGCTGTTGAATCTGGAGACCAGCGGTTATCTGGGAATCAAGGGAAATTATGTAAATTATGAAATTACGAAATACGTAGGACAGGAAATCCCGGAGGGATTATACATTACGTCATTAGATAATATGGGTGCAGCCTATCAGGCAGGTGTTATGACAGGAGATGTCATTACCAAGGTGGGTGATGTGGAAATAGAGGGTATGAAAGATTTGAGAAAATCAGTAAACAGCCGGAATCCGGGTGATATCATTGAGATAACGCTGGAACGGAAAATTGGTGATACCTATAAAGAAATGACACTTCAGGTAACCATAGGCCGGCGCAAATAAAAGTGAAAGAGGTAAATTATGAAATATATTGAAACATTTCGAGAGGGCGACAGAGTGGGTGATATCTATCTGTGTAAATCCATATCTTCCGCAGTGACAAAAAATGGAAAGCCTTATCAATCTATGATTCTGCAGGACAAGACAGGAACAATTGATGCAAAAATCTGGGATCCAAATTCCCTTGGCATTGATGATTTTGAAGCTCTGGATTATGTGGATGTCGTGGGAGATGTGATTAGTTTTAATGGTATGCTGCAGTTAAATGTAAAACGTGCCAGAAAAGTATCAGATGGAGAATATGATCCAAAGGAATATCTCCCGGTCAGTGAAAGAAATATTGAAGAAATGTATGGGGAATTACTGCAGTTTATTGCATCCGTAAAGAATCCATACCTCAATGGGCTGTTAGAACATTTTTTTGTAAAAGATGTGGACTTTGCAAAGCGGTTTAAGAACCACTCCGCGGCAAAAAATGTGCATCACAGTTTTATTGGCGGGCTGTTAGAACATACCCTGTCAGTCACAAAACTTTGTGATTATTATGCCCGGTCCTACACCTGTATCAATCGTGATCTTCTGCTGACTGCAGCCATGTTCCATGATATAGGAAAGTTAAAGGAAATCGCTCCATTTCCGGTCAATGACTACACAGATGACGGAAATCTCCTTGGACATATTGTGATGGGAAGCCAGCAGATTGCAGAAGCAGCAGGTAAGATACCGGGATTTCCGGATCGCCTTCTGGCTCAGTTACAGCATTGTATTCTGGCTCATCATGGAGAACTGGAGTATGGTTCACCGAAGAAACCGTCCTTGATAGAGGCTGTGGCACTGAACCTGGCAGATAATACAGATGCGAAACTGGAAACCATGAGAGAAATTCTGGAAGGAACTACATCTGCGGATGGCAGCGAATGGCTGGGATATAACCGTCTGTTCGAAGTGAATATCCGCAGAACAACGATATAAATATACTTGAATCAATGCGGAGGACAGGATGAAGAAGAATGATGAGTTTATTTTTTCCATTGATGATATGGGAGTAAACGGAGAAGGAATCGGTCATGTGGATGGCCTGGCACTATTTGTAAAGGATGCTGTAATCGGAGATTTGGTGCGGGCAAAAATTATGAAAATGCAGAAAAATTATGGATTTGCTAAATTGATGGAAGTCATCACTCCTTCACCTGACAGAGTTGCGCTTACCTGTCCAATAGGAAGAAGTTGTGGAGGCTGTCAGATTCAGGAAATGTCCTATCCTGCTCAATTGCATTTTAAAGAAAGAAAGGTAAAAGGAAATCTGGAACATATCGGAAACATTCGTTTCTCGAAAGAACAGGGACCAGTGTTTCATTCTTGTATTGGTATGGAGAACCCTTGGCATTATCGCAATAAGGCTCAGTTTCCAATTGGCAGAAATAAAGAGGGTAAGCTAATCGCAGGATTTTATGCAGGGCGCACCCATTCCATTGTGGAATGTGAAGATTGTGCCATCGGAATTAGAGAAAATAAAGAAATACTGGACATTATTCTTGCCCATCTGGAACAATATCATATCCAGCCATACGATGAGCAGACCCATAGCGGTCTGGTACGCCGTGTACTGATTCGAAAGGGATTCCATACGGGACAACTGATGGTATGTCTGATTTTAAATGGAGATAAATTAAAAGCGGCAGAAGTCCTTTGCGAAAAACTCCGGGAAATTCCAGGTATGACCAGTATTTCCATCAATGTAAATAAGGAAAAAACCAATCGTATTTTGGGAAATGAGATAATAAATTTATACGGAGAAGGCTATATTACTGATTATATCGGCGATGTAAAATTTCGTATCTCTCCACTGTCTTTCTATCAGGTGAATCCGATACAGACAGAGAAATTATACGGAACTGCTCTAAGTTACGCAGGATTGACCGGAGAGGAAACGGTCTTTGATTTATATTGTGGAGTGGGTACGATTTCCCTATTCCTTGCCAGACAGGCAAAACGTGTAATCGGTGTGGAAATTGTGGAGCAGGCAATCAAAGACGCCAAAATGAATGCCAGCATTAATGGAATTGAAAATACAGAATTTTATTGTGGTGCGGCAGAAGAAGTGGTGCCGGAATTGTACCGCCAGGGTCTGAAGGCGGATGTGGTGGTCGTGGATCCGCCAAGGAAAGGCTGTGATGAGAAACTTTTGGATACCATCGTGCAGATGGCACCAAAACGTGTGGTTTATGTCAGTTGCGATTCCGCTACGTTGGCAAGGGATTTGAAATATCTGGGAGAACATGGGTATCAGACGGTGGAAGTACAGCCGACGGATATGTTTCCGATGACGGGGCATGTTGAGACGGTAGTACTGCTTTCCCACAAAAAGCCAGACGGACATATCAATGTAAAAGTTGAGTTTGGTGAGGGTGAGGGAAAAGTTCCGCTTGATAATATCGCTAAAAGAGCCGAAGAATACAAGCCCAAGGAACGAGTGACCTACAAAATGATAAAGGAGTACATAGAAGCTAAATATGGCTTCAAAGTACATACTGCATATATCGCAGAGGTAAAGAAGTAGTTAGGGTTGTCAATGTACGATGCCCTAATGCAGTAGCAGTAGAGGAGAGCAATTATGCCTTGAGGAATTTTAAAAATATTTGATATATAGGAGAGGTTGT
>CALWLV010000097.1 GCA_944381595.1 uncultured Roseburia sp. | reverse complement strand
GTATAAATCCCACCATCAACCGGTGATTCTTTTTCTTTTATCTGTCCTGTTTCTATGATTTCATCATACATTTTGTGAATATCTGCCTGCATCTTCTCAATTGTCTGCACAAGCATATATACTGTTTCTTTCTTACCTACAACACAGATTCGACCATAGATACAGCATCTTGTAAAAAATGTTTTCTTCATCATTCCACTTGCCTTAATTCTGGCTTCTATTTCACGCCTTTCATAGTCTGATATGCGAAAACTGATTGTCGGATTCTTATGAACTCCACTCACTGAATATCACCTCCATTCCCTGTACCCGGAACAAATTCCTCATTAAGCTTATCCGCCATTTCAATCTGCTCTGTCGGAAACATATGTGCATAATGAAATGTGATCGTCTGGCTCTCATGTCCAACCCTGTTTCCAATGGCTACAGCCGAAAAACCCAGGCGGATAAGTAAAGAAATGTGCGAATGCCTTAGATCATGGATTCTTATTCTCTTTACTCCTGCCGCTTTAGCTCCCCTGCTCATCTCGTGATGCAGATAGGACTTTGTAATCTGAAATATTCTGTCATCCCTGTCATATCCATATAGCATTCCGATAAACTGTCTTAGCTCTTCTACCAGAAAATCAGGAATTACAACGTCCCCTCTGCTCTTTTCTGTCTTAGGATCTGTGATGATATCATCACCATTGATATACTGATAAGATTTTGTGATATGAAGTTTCTTGTTCTCAAAATCAATATCTGCCGGTGTCAGGGCAAGCAGTTCACCTTCCCTTATTCCGCACCAATAAAGAATCTGGAACGCATAATAAGATATTGGCTTGTCTTTTACACATTCTATGAACTTGAGATATTCTTCCTTTGTCCAGAAATCCATCTCATCAGCTTTACCTTTACCAATCGTTCCTGCCTTTTTTACAGGATTTTCTCTCAGATTGTAAAAGCGTACCGCATGATTAAATATGGCTGACAGTTCTGACTGCATTGTTTTCAGATAAGTCGGCTTATATGGCTTGCCATCTGCCTGCTTCTTCTTAATCATCTCATTCTGCCATTTGATAATATCCGCAGGACTGATTTCATTCATCTTCTTGTCCTTGAAATATGGAATCAGCTTCTTCTGAAAGATAACATCCTTTGTACGCCATGTGTTAAGCTTCAGTTTAGGCTTTAAATCTTCCTCATACAACTTATAGAAGTCTTCAAATCTCATATCCAGATTTGTTGCCTGCTGCAGCAGAAACTTCTGCTCATACTCCAATGCCTCCTTTCTTGTCCGAAAGCCACGTTTGAGCTTTCTTTTGTTTTTACCTGTCCAATCGTTGTAGTGGAAGGAGACATACCATGTCCCCCTCGCCTCATCCTTGTATGCTGCCATACAACTGCTCCTTTCCCTTATGCTGTCTTATCACATAAGTCATATACTTTACTGTCAAGATACTTACGGCTGACTCTGCCGGCTCTGACATAGAAGCCTTTAGAAGATAATTCCCTGTTAGCTTCTCTTATTACTTTGTATGCATGAGATACCGATACATCAAGCATCTCAGCAACCTCTTTTGCTGTGTAATATAACTTTTCCATGGTGCATTCACCTCCTCTCCCCGGCAATTGCCGGTATGTATCAAACACTTATATTGGCAGCTACAACTTCTATATAACTCGTTGCAACTATTGTATTTTCTTGTCTTATATTTTAAAAGGGACAAACCCGACCCTTTTTCTCAGATAAGGGTACAATAGCGGTTTTTTTACAAATATTGCAGCCCCCTGTCTCTTGATTACATCATTCATTCTAATTCAAATCATGAATTTGCTAAATATTCTCTCATGGACTTTTTTCGTCAAAACATATTCTCTGGCGGACTTTTTTATCTTTAAGTACAATTAATCCATACTTAAACCAATAAAGATGTCTCTACAAACACTGTCGGCGTCATCAGGTAACATTGTGGCAATACTTGCACATCGTGTGTTAAAAACTTTCTGTGAGATAAATTCTATAACCACCCCACAAATTACGGAAGTGACACCACTGGTGTATTTTCACTAATTTGCACCAGTTTTTGGTGCTTCATATAATTGGGATAATTTTTGAAAATTAAAAGAAATGTGATAATAGATAATACCTATGACACTTCTGTTTAGTACTCATTAATATCTGTGGTACTATCAAAACAGGTATCATATAGGTATCACGACAAAAGAAAAAGCCCCATAAATGGCTTATTTACGCCATTTATGAAGCTCTATTTACTATTCGAATTCAATCGTTCCCGGTGGCTTACTGGTCAAATCGTACATTACACGATTTACCCCTTTGACCTCATTAATAATTCTGGTCATTACCCGGTTCAACACTTCATACGGAATCTGTGCTGCTTCTGCAGTCATGAAATCCGAAGTGCATACTGCACGGAGTGCAATCGCATAGTCGTAGGTTCTCTCATCGCCCATAACGCCTACGCTTCTCATATTTGTCAGTGCCGCAAAGTACTGGCCAAGTCCCTTGTCCACACCTGCTTTCGCAATTTCTTCACGGTAGATGTAATCGGCATCCTGAACCATTTTCACCTTCTCCGCAGTTACTTCGCCAATGATACGGATTCCAAGTCCCGGACCCGGAAATGGCTGGCGGCTAACCAGATATTCCGGAATACCCAGCTCTCTTCCGGCATTTCTTACCTCATCCTTAAATAACAGACGAAGAGGCTCCACGATTTCCTTGAAATCTACGCAATCCGGAAGTCCTCCTACATTGTGGTGACTCTTAATAACTGCTGATTTTCCGAGACCGGATTCGATGACATCCGGATAAATAGTTCCCTGAACCAGGAAATCCACTGCACCGATTTTCTTTGCTTCCTCTTCAAATACACGGATGAATTCTTCACCGATGATTTTTCTCTTTGCTTCCGGTTCTGTAACGCCGGCCAGCTTTTTAGAATAACGTTCCTGTGCATTTACACGAATGAAGTTCAGTTCGTAAGGGCCATTTGGACCGAATACTGCTTCTACTTCATCGCCTTCATTTTTACGCAGCAAACCATGATCTACAAATACGCAGGTCAGCTGTTTGCCTACTGCTTTCGATAACAGAACTGCTGCCACAGAGGAATCTACACCGCCGGATAAAGCGCACAATACCTTTCCGTTTCCGATTTTTTCACGTAATTCCTGAATGGTGGATTCTACAAAGGATGCCATTTTCCAGGTTCCCTGACAACCACAGACTTTGTATACAAAATTAGAAAGCATCTTCATACCTTCCTGTGTATGCATAACTTCCGGATGGAACTGCACTGCATATAAATTCTTGTCCGGATTTTCCATCGCTGCTACCGGGCATACCGGTGTATGAGCGGAAATTTTGAATCCCTGTGGTGCCTTTGCGATATAGTCGGTGTGACTCATCCAGCAGATGGTCTTCTCTTCCACATCTGAAAAAAGAACGGATGTTTTATCCACATCTACTTCTGTTTTTCCATATTCGCTGACAGGCGCTGTTGCCACTTCTCCTCCCAACATATAAGACATCAGCTGGGAACCGTAACAGATACCAAGAATTGGAATACCCATTTCAAAGATTTCCTTTGAACATCTTGGAGATTCTTCCGCATATACGCTGTTTGGTCCTCCGGTAAAAATAATGCCCTTCGGATTCATTTCTCTGATTTTATCCAAGCTCAGATTGTAAGGATGCACTTCACAGTACACGTTACATTCTCTTACTCGTCTGGCAATCAGCTGGTTATACTGTCCACCGAAATCCAGAACAATAATCATTTCCTCTTTCACGCTTTTTCTCCTTCTATATTTATTGCTTTCTTCACGCTGTAATTGCTTTAAAGTCATGATTCAGACTCTAATCCAATGATATTATAGATAATATCCCCTCTGATGTCAACTTCCAATTTCCAAGTTTCAGTTTTCCCGGGAGTTTGACAGTTAAATAAAAGAAAAATACCTCTCAGGCCTTGTAATGCCTGTATTTTTTTGTCAAATTTTATGTTTTTATATGTACTTGTTTGTAATAGT
>CALWLV010000096.1 GCA_944381595.1 uncultured Roseburia sp. | reverse complement strand
AATCCGAGAAGTTTCTCTGCATATTCGTAAGCGTATTTTCTATCGTCTCCGGTCAGCATACAAATTCCAGTGAATGTCTCAATTACTACTGCTTCGTGCTTTGTCATAATCACTTAACTCCTGTTCTACAGCCAGTTCCCGTTTATCGTTCTTATGCGTCCGGTTTTCCTTGCACCATTTATCGTTACCGTGATTCCGACATGTTGCATCTATTGCTTTTGCACCACGGTACGGCTTTCGGTGGGATTTGCCGGACTGGATTGATTTATCGAGACTCATCTGGATTAACCTCGTTCCCTACCGCCTCTCTTGCTTCTTCAATGGCAACAAGCCTTTGGTATGGATAATGATATGGAAAATTTGCTATATTTCCACATACAATACACTTATGAGGGTACATCGGCGGATTACTCGTCAATATCTCTCCTGTCGGTCGCATCTCTCCTTTTCCACATTTATCGCATATCATAAACACTTGAAGGACTTTGGATTCTGCTACCATTTCACCCATTACTCTTTTCCTCCATTTCCGGGAACGCATATTCACTCATTGCATTGTCCACGAACCTTATCTGTGTTGGCTCTACCTCGTGGATTGTGCCGTCCTCATACTCGACAAGGGCGAAAGTGTCAGATACTTGACCGCCCGGATGACCGCCAACCATTGGTGAGGCACTATACAGTTCAGATCGGAAGTTCCAACAATGGAACAAGGCTTTGATATTCTTTTCCGGCTCAATCACCTTATCGTACACGTTCAGATTATCGCCTTTTTTCCGATAATTTTTGCGTTTTTCTGGAATATGCACGATACATGGTCTGAGTTCTTTTTCGATTGTGATTTTTCCGTCTAATGTTGACATATTTCTACCTCGAATCTGAATCGCCTGATAGCGTAAAAAAAAAAAAAAATATTTTACTTTCGTTTCCCCAATCTTCTTTCTATGGTATTCTTTGAACATCCAAAAAAATCTGCGATTTCTTTAATTTTCATTCCAGAATCCCTCATGCTGCGAACCTTCTCTTCTGTAATTTCGTCTAAGTTATCCGCTCTATTAACCGGAGTAACTAATGCTTCAAATGGTTTCATGCCTTTTGTTTTAACTCGATACATCACCATAGGAACGCTAACTCCGAAAATTTCACACCACTCTATCGCAGACTTTGTAATTCCCTCAAATGTCCAATTATATTTATATGCACCGGTTTTTCGAGGTCTTTTATTTAATGCCTGCTCTTGATAACTAGCCCACCTACAATTTTCAGGGCAATAATCTCCGTCATTATCAATTCTTTCGAGCGTCTGATATTTTCTTTCTTTTGTTTCGTCATATCCTGCATACAATGCCCATTTTCTAAATGCCTGATAATCATATCTCCATTGGTCACAAACCTTTATACCTCGCCCGCCCCACAAATTGTAATGTGGATTGTTTTTATTGTGGCATCGGGAAATCATTCCGTTATATACTGCATATAACCGTTCATACGAAAGCCCTTGCACGTTTCTTTCGTCCATAAAATACCTCTTTTTTTCTTTTTGGAGAAAAATTTATAACAAGTTTCGATTTTATTTTTCGGATTGCCCGATTTATCTTTTGTGGAATTTATCTGCCCGAATGGGCTTTATCTTTAGTGTGTGAAGTGTTATCTGATGTGTATTAATCTCCGAAATATGGAACAAAATCGTTTGCTTTCATTTCTAGAACTTTCCGACCGTCTACTTTGGCTTTGAATTTCAGTTCGCCGGTTTCATAGTCCTGCGAGACGTTGATTTTGATTTCGCCGATGTCAACGCCCTTACAGAGATCCATCAGAACATCTCCCATGTCCATCAGGACTGACCGGACTGCTCCGCCGGTATCTACGATCACATCTTCTTCCGGGTTGAAATCGAATTCTTTCTCGCAATTTTCACAACACATATATTTTCTCCTTTCAGTTCGCCGTAGGCGAAAAATTTTGGTGGATTTTTAGTTATTTTTATTCCTCAACGCTACCTTGAACTTCTTTCAAATCATCTTCCGTAATAATTCCAAATCTTAACCACATGCCAATAAATGCGTTTTTCAAACTGGATATTTCATACTTCTTTTTCAGTTCATAGAACTCTTCGTAATTGTTTATAATTTCATTCGTTTTCTCTACAACAGTTCTCGTTAACGCTCCCTCACTCATCAGCATATTCTCATAGTCAATTACGGCTTGCGATTTGGGTTTTGTTTTTCTATCAAATTCTCCACTCAAAAGAGATTTTCCAAGATCGATAATGGCTTTTCCACATCTTTCAATTTCATCTAAAATTTCTTGAGATTTATCCTCCATCAGTATTCCACCATTTTCAATAAAGCTCGCAACCTCTTCAACTCCGACCACAAATAATTCTGTATTCGGAATTCTGCAATCAGAAAATTGTTCGTGCAATATTTTTTCATTTTCCTTGTAATTTGTATGCCATTCGCTAATCATTATCCTGTTTACTGGAAATTGCATGTAATCAGAAATATAATGCTTGATTGCGAATGTTCTGTCCGCAGGCATGGAAGACATTCCGATTTTGCAACACCCTTTATCATATTCAACCGCATACACAATTCCCATGACTGCATTTGGTTTTTCTTTCTGAAAATCTTTAATTTTCTCAAACTCATTCCTGTT
>CALWLV010000095.1 GCA_944381595.1 uncultured Roseburia sp. | reverse complement strand
ATTTTTTGAAAGTTGTGGATAACAGGATACAGCAGATTTGCCTGGTGGGGATAATTCTGCGGAAACTCAAGTATTTGCCCCCTTGACATTTCCGGAAAAATGCATTATGATAGAATTCAATTCGGGGTAGTAAAGGTTTCGACAGGGATCATGCAGCCGGTGAAGCTATTCGCACGCAATGCGTTAAATGGCAAAATTAAATATAAACGCTGAAGATAATTTAGCTTACGCTGCCTAGTTGCAGCTGTCTTACCTGCAGGACCTACACTGCAGACTAAGGCATCGAACTTGTAGGAAACGACATACGCTAAGCTTTGCGCGTGTGGGCGTAGTATGAAGCTACTGAAACTGTCAGGGTGTTAGTTCCCGGACAGTGGAGGGAATGTGAAAAAACTGACTATAATAGTAGAAGAACGGGGAATTGGTTTTTGGACACGAGTTCGACTCTCGTCTACTCCATCTCATGGGATGCACTCACATTGTGAGTGCATCATTTTTTTACCCATTTTTTTCTGACGCATATTATGAATTAACAATGGAAATGAAAAGGAGTATCGTATGTATCATCAGAACTGTGACAAATGTAAGGAACAAAAACATGTACACGAAGTAATTGGAAGCACGGAAGTGGTAACAGAATGTCAGGAGTGTCACAATCATCGTTTCTGTACCGTGTCAGGCGAGGCAATGAAAATGGGAAACAGCCATGTGCATGAGATTAAATTCCGCACGGATTTTTCCGACGGACATTATCACGAATTTTGTGGAAAATCAGGTCCGGCGATTGATGTTGGAAATGGGAAACACGTGCATTATGCAAAGGCATGTACCGATGTGGAAGATGGACACAAGCATGAATTCCAGGTTGCCGTTTTAATTGAAAGCCCTACAGATTTTGAATATTATGATTAATTTTTCCGACATTCTCATTGTGTGAACAGAGACCTCCGGAGTGGATTTGAAATCCGATGATTCGCTCTGGAGGTACTCTTGTCTTACTGAAATAAATTATCATTGCATTTTTTACATAGATGGTTTATAATGAATTTCGAACGAAATAGAAATCATTTTTTCAGGGCGGGGTGTAATTCCCCACCGGTGGTATAGCCCACGAGCCGTAAGGCATGATTTGGTGAGATTCCAAAGCCGACAGTATAGTCTGGATGAGAGAAGAAATTCGATTTTTTTCATAGTTATAAGACAAATATGATTAGGAAATTGGATTCCCCCCTGAATGGTCAGGGGGATTTTTTGATTGAAAGAGGTGATTGGATGCCAAAGGAAGAGTATATGCGCCTTGCTATAGAATTGGCAAAAAAAGGGGAAGGACATGTGAATCCAAACCCTATGGTGGGAGCGGTTATTGTAAAAAATGATACCATTATCGGACAGGGGTATCACAGGAAATACGGAACACTGCATGCGGAAAGGAATGCCATTGCCAGTTTGACGGAATCCGCCCGGGGAGCAACGATTTATGTGACCCTGGAGCCATGCTGTCATTATGGAAAGACTCCTCCCTGTACAGAGGCCATTGTGGAACAGGGCATTGCAAAGGTTGTGATTGGTTCGCGGGACCCGAATCCTTTGGTGTCAGGAAAAGGAGTGGAATATTTAAGAGAACATGGCATTGAAGTGGTGGAAGATTTCCTGCGGGAGGAATGTGATAGCATAAATCCTGTATTTTTCCATTACATCCGGAATAAAACTCCTTATGTGGTGATGAAATACGCGATGACCATGGATGGGAAAATTGCCTGTCATACCGGAGCCTCCAAATGGGTAACAGGAGAACAGGCAAGGGCCTATGTACAGGAATTGCGCAACCGATATATGGGCATCATGGTAGGAGCGAATACGGTTTTTTTGGATGATCCGATGTTGAATTGTCGGATGGAAGGAGGAAGAAATCCCATCCGAATCGTTTGTGACAGCCACTTAAAGATTCCGGTAAACAGCCGGTTAGTGCAGACAGCAGGGGATATCCCTGTGATCATAGCTACCACTTGTAAGGAGTCGGAGAGACAAAAACCATACCGGGATGCCGGATGTGAAATCATCGTAGTTTCGGAGTATCATGGAAGAGTTTGTTTAAAAGAATTGATGCATCGTCTGGGAGAAAGGAACATCGACAGTATTCTCTTAGAAGGAGGCGGTACTTTGAATTGGTCGGCACTGGAAGAGGGAATTGTCAATCATGTGATGGGATTTGTGGCACCAAAATTCTTTGGCGGATACCCGGCAACAACACCAGTGGAAGGAAACGGTGTGGAAGATCCGTCTCAGGCAGTACTTCTTAAAAATCTTGCATACAAAGCAATAGGGGAAGATTTGCTTATTGAGGGAGATATTGGATAAGGAAGGATGTGAAGAAATGTTTACAGGAATTATAGAAGAATTGGGAACGGTGGCTGGAATCCGGAAAGACTCCAAATCAGCCATTCTTACCATACGGGCGAACAAAATTCTTTCCGATATTCATCTGGGTGACAGTATTGCAGTAAATGGTGTTTGTCTGACTGTGGTTTCTTTTGAAAGCGGGCAGTTTTCGGCAGATGTCATGCATGAGACGCTGAACCGTTCCTCCTTAGGTGCATTGAAACCGGGAAGTCATGTGAACCTGGAGCGCGCCATGGCAGCAGATGGAAGATTTGGCGGACATATCGTGGCAGGGCATGTGGATGGAACGGGAACCATCAAAGAAATAAAGAATGACGGCATTGCCTTTTGGTATACGATTCAGACGGAAGAGAAGGTGATGCGGTATGTCATTGAGAAGGGTTCCATTGCCATAGATGGCATCAGTCTGACTGTGGCAGATACTGCAAGGAATACATTTAAGGTATCCATCATTCCTCATACCATGGCGGAAACCGTGCTTTCCGAAAAGAAAGTGGGAGATATCGTCAATCTGGAAAATGACTGTATTGGAAAATATGTGGAGCATTTGCTTGGACTGGATAGGAAGAGTGAAGGAATTACGATGGATTTTTTAAGAAAGAATGGATTTTAAAGATTATTTCGTTTGACAGAAAGAAAAGAGGGATAGATATGTTTGCGTTTAGTAAAGTAGAAGAAGCACTGGAAGATTTAAGAAATGGAAAAATTATTCTGGTGACCGATGATGAAGACAGAGAAAATGAAGGAGATTTTATCTGTGCCGCAGAATTTGCCACAACCCAGAATATTAATTTTATGGCAATGCATGGCAAGGGATTAATCTGTATGCCAATGAGTGAGGAATATTGCAGAAAATTACAGCTTCCTCAGATGGTATACGACAATACGGATAATCACAGTACTGCATTTACCGTATCCATCGATCATGTAAGCACAACCACAGGGATTTCTGCAGAAGAGCGAAGCATCACTGCCATGAAATGTGTGGAAGAAGGGGCAAAGCCGGAGGACTTCCGCAGACCGGGTCATATGTTTCCGCTTCTTGCTAAGAAAAATGGTGTATTAGAGAGAAATGGACATACAGAAGCCACTGTGGATTTGATGCGTTTAGCCGGACTGAAGGAATGTGGTCTGTGTTGTGAAATCATGAGGGAGGACGGAACCATGATGCGTACTCCGGAATTACAGGAACTGGCAGAAAAATGGAATCTGAAATTCATCACAATCAAGGCACTCCAGGATTACCGCAAAAAGAACGAAACACTGGTAGCATGCGAGGCAGTAACAAAGATGCCGACAAAGTACGGAGATTTTAAAGCCTATGGATATGTAAATAAATTAAATGGAGAGCATCATGTGGCACTGGTAAAAGGAGAGATTGGTGATGGTGAAAACATTCTCTGTCGGGTTCATTCCGAGTGTCTGACAGGGGATGCCTTTGGTTCCTTAAAATGTGACTGCGGGCAGCAGTTTGCGGCAGCCATGACACAGATTAACAAAGAGGGACGGGGAATTCTTCTTTATATGAGACAGGAAGGACGCGGCATTGGTCTGATTAATAAATTAAAAGCATATGCACTTCAGGATCAGGGAATGGATACCCTGGAAGCAAATCTGGCACTTGGATTCCCTGGAGATATGAGAGAATATTATATCGGCGCCCAAATCTTAAAGGATCTGGGAGTAAAAACCATACGTCTTCTGACGAACAACCCTCAGAAGGTATACGAATTATCCGATTATGGCATGGAAATCGTAGAACGTGTGCCAATTCAGATGGAAGCAACATCCCAGGACTTATTCTATTTGAAGACAAAACAGAATAAGATGGGACATTACTTAAATTATAAATAAATAGGAGAAAGAGGTATTAAGATGAAAGTATTAGAAGGAAATTTTGCAGGAAAAGGAATCAAAGTAGGTATTGTAGCAGCACGTTTCAATGAATTTATCACATCCAAACTGTTATCCGGAGCCATGGACGGATTGGTTCGTCATGAAGTATCAGAAGATGATATCGAAGTGGCATGGGTACCGGGAGCATTTGAAATCCCTCTTGTAGCACAGAAGATGGCAAACAGTGGAAAATACGATGCCGTGATTTGTCTTGGAGCAGTCATCCGTGGAGCAACATCCCACTATGATTATGTGTGCAATGAAGTATCCAAGGGAATTGCAGCGGTAGGATTAAATAGCGGTATCCCGGTATTATTCGGTGTTGTTACCACAGAAAATATTGAGCAGGCCATTGAGCGTGCCGGTACAAAGGCTGGAAATAAGGGATATGATTGTGCGTTAAGTGCCATTGAAATGGTTAATCTGATGAAGAATTTATAGAAACCGGTGAAAGAAAAAGGAAGGCGTTCGTAAGAGAATACCTTCCTTTTTTGAATAAGATATGTTAAAATGATAAACAGAGAGTGACAAGTGGTGTGTGAACATACATTCTTAATATAAAAAGGCAGGTTCATAACAAACCTGCCAAATCCACACAGTGGATAGTTCCGAAGAACGATTAGAATAAATTTTTATTTGAACTCTGTAGTGTAACTTATATGGTGATATCAAATAAGTCATTCTTATTATAAACGATAATGAAAAAATGTCAAGAACAAAGGAGAGAAAAATGGAAAAAAAACATAGGGAATACTATATCGGACTGGATATAGGAACAGATTCTGTCGGATATGCTGTTACAGATGAGACATATCATGTGCGGGTCTTTGACACCTACACCCCTTTCTCGATCTCTGCAGGCATTGAAATGCCTATATTTTTTTGTCAATTTTCATTTTCTCTCTTCCACGTTACGTTGTGTTGTGGTATAATATAAGTATGTTTAAATAAAAGAAACGGAGAGGTGTTCTATGCGATTAGGTTGGTCAAAAAAGGGAAATTCAATTTCTTACTATGTACAACAAACTATTTATGTGAATGGGAAAAACAAGTCACAGGTAATCAAACGTCTCGGATCTGAAAAATACATATGTAAAACGTATGGTGTTACCGATGCAAAAGCATGGGCTCTTGAACAGGTAGAACTCATGCGTCAGGAATACGCTGATGAAAATTCTTCCGTCACCATCCCGCTTTCTCCAACAAAAGATTTGACGGATGACCGGCAGCGTTGCTTCAACGGTGGTTATCTTTTCCTGCAGGATATTTATCATCAGCTTGGCCTGGACCGTATCAGTAAAGCAATTGCCAAAAAACATGATTTTAAATATAACCTGAATTCCATCCTCTCCAGATTGATTTATACCAGAATCATGTACCCTTCTTCTAAACTGGGGACATTTGAAGATTCTCATAAGTTTATTGAACAGCCGGATTTCGAACTTCATCAGATTTACAGGGCACTCTCTGTTATCGCAGAAGAATCCGACTATATCCAGTCTGCACTGTTCAGAAACAGTATGAAACTGGCAAAACGCAAAACCAGTGTCATCTATTATGACTGCACGAACTTCTATTTCGAAATTGAACAGGCGGAAGATGACAAGCAGTATGGTCTTAGCAAGGAAAACCGCCCTCTTCCGATTGTAGAGATGGGACTGTTTATGGATTCTGAAGGTATTCCGCTGGCTTTTAGCATCAATCCGGGTAACCGGAATGAACAGCTTTCTCTGATTCCCCTGGAAGAAAAACTCCTGCACAACTTCGATCTCTCCAGATTTGTAGTATGCACAGATGCGGGACTTTCGTCTGCTGCCAACCGCAAATTTAATCATTATGACAAAGCCGATGGAAGCCGGGCTTTTGTAACAACACAGTCTGTGAAAAAGCTAAAAAAACACTTAAAAACATGGACACTGGAAACAACCGGCTGGAAGCTTTCCGGTGGTGCTTCTGAATATACCTATGACATTTCAAAGCTGGACGAAACGAAAGATGCCGAAAAAATTTTTTACAAAAGCAGATGGATTAAGGAAGACGGATTGGAGCAGCATTTAATCGTTACCTATTCCCTAAAATACAGAAATTATTTACGTACTATCCGTAACCGTCAGTTAGAACGTGCCCTGAAAGCCGTAAAAAAGGGAACTTCCGGAGTAGAATCCAAACGCCGGAATGATCCCAGACGTTTTATCAAAGCAGACCACGCTACAAAAGACGGGGAAACTGCGGACAAAGTGGCATACTACATAGACTATGAATCAGTAAAAGAAGAAGAAACATTTGATGGTTTTTATGCTGTGTGTACAAATCTGGAAGATGATGCACAAGATATCGTAAAGATAAACAAACGAAGATGGGAAATCGAAGAATGTTTCCGGATTATGAAAAGTGAATTTGAAGCCCGCCCGGTATATCTCCATGACAGGGAACGGATCAAGGCCCATTTCATGACCTGCTTTATTGCACTAATTGTTTACCGTTACCTTGAGAAAAAACTAAATGAAAAATATACATGCCGCCAGATACTGGACTGCCTTCAGGAAATGAATTTCCTGAAATTTGAAGGAAAGGGATACGTTCCTACTTATACCAAAAACGAATTAACAGACGCTTTACATGATGCGTTTGGTTTTAACACTTCTAAGGAAATCATTCCTATCAAAAAAATGAAAAATATTTGTGCACAAACAAAAAAATCTGATGCGTAACGTATACGGAGAGAATTTTGAAAAGCCTCGCAACTCCCATAAACAATGGAGTTGTGAGGCTTCGATGTCATTTTTGGTGTCAAAAACAGGATT
>CALWLV010000094.1 GCA_944381595.1 uncultured Roseburia sp. | reverse complement strand
CAGCCTTTGCAGTATGGAAAACCGGAGCCGGATACACTTTATTGACCTGATATATCCTTATACTACACAAAACAATAATGCCAACCACCAACACCAGAATTATGGTCTTACCATACCTTTTTTTCATATGTCCATCCAAAATCTTTCTAATGATAGAGTTCATGTTTTTTTCCTCCCCTCATCCATAAAAATAGGGTTATCACAAAATATATGACAAAGTTCAGAACAAAATGCAGCCATGTATATCCACCCGAAAATCTCGGATTAATTTTTTCACTGAAAAATATGAGACGTATTCCCACATCATATGGAACAATCGTCATGAGATAGCCTATCAGCAACAGAAATATGTAGGGAAATATCTGAATCAAAAAACGGTTCTCTAACAGTTCTGTAACAGCAAGTCCCATACAGGCATAAACACCGCCAAAACAAAACAAAATCACCGTAAATACTAAGACATATGCCAGTGGACAGGTATAAAACAGCTCCGCCCATGGATCTGAATAACTTGGTCCTATACAGTAACTGGCAGAAATCGGAAAACCGGGAAGAAACAAATAACACAAAAGCAAGTCGAAAAGAATCGGTATCGTACACACCGTACCTCCGGATACAAATACTGCAAAATATTTCGCTTTAAAGTATTTTTTTCGTTCTATTCGTGTACACAACTGTACCCGGTAACTGCTCTTAATATCTTCCCACCCAGAGACTGCATAAGGCAATACTGCAAGAATAGGAACTATTGTGTAATAAATATAGTTATAAGCATGAGTCCCCCCGATATTCCATCCCAGCCATGCATACCAGACTGTTTGGGGTGCTATATCACCACCACCAAGGGAATTATTAAACTCCACATGTATGGGGATAATCTCCGTAACAAGATGAAGTACTGCAAATAAATTTCCGGCAATCAAGGCCACCCAAAAACCAAAAGAAGAAAATGCCCTTCTCATCTCTAATTTCAAAATTCTATTCATAATCAACTCCTTTCCCGACTCAGTACGGAGACGAAAGTCGTAATATAGTCGCTATCAAGAGTACTCTGCCACAGCATAGTGTTGCGCGATGTAATGTACAGTTCCCGGTAACTGTCTGATGGAATTACATATACCAGTTCTACCACTGCCGATTCGTCATTTTTAAGATACAGATATGGACTGTGAGCAACATTTCCCTCTGTCTCAGCACTTAAAATCTGATAATCATCCGCATATCCGTAAGGATAAAAACATCCATCCTCTTTTCTATCATAAAGCCAGACAGGCTGAAGATCATGTATCGTAAAATTGTCTGTATTATCGGCATAATATATGTATGTATATCGGACGGTCAAAAATTTTAAATCCTCCTCTGCGTATCCGCCTTTTTCCACATATTTTTGACAAATGTTTTGCAGAGCAATACTGTTAGAAAAATATTCCGGCAACTCTTCTATGGTATCATACAAAGTACCTGTCACGTCCTCATAAGCAGTATACGTAGCTGTCTTGTCAATATTTCCTTCTCTGTCTGCCATCCCATCACAGACAGTATTCCCTTCCTGCAAGAGTCTGTCCTCTGCTACAGACAATCCATTCTCCGCTTCCATCTCTGCAATTTCGTAATTTAACAGACTATCTTCTGCCTTCGCTTCTGCTGCTGCCCTGGACTGAATACTTCGATTTGCTTTTTTTCTCTGGGTATCGTCTCCCGAAACAGACAACGGATAATCCGATTCATAATCATCTAAATCAAGGGAAACCATGGCATATTCACAAAAGACATAAGAATCATTGACTGCTGTGGAATTGGGAGCCTGGGTGGTTAGATTGATACAGGACTGATATAGGGTACTGCCATTGGTAAAAGGAACAAGATAGACCAGCTGTATTGTGACTTCCTCCCCCTCCTTCAAATCCAGTACCTGATATCTTTTTGCAACAATTGACGGCTTAATCTGATAGGTCTCCTCATTCCCTTCCAATATGCGATAATCCGCAGAATCGTGCACAACCGGTATAACATCAACTGTATCATCGTCCAGTATGCTCTCTAATGTCAGCTGCTGGAATTCATACACAACTTCCCCTTTCAGAAGTTCTTTTTCTTCTGCGGTCAATTCCGGCCGTTTTATTTTTAAATCTACCACAATATAACGGAAATCCGATTTATGATAAATAACACTTCCCTGATAAGCCTTACAGGCATCTTCCAATTTTTTCCTGACAATCCCCCTGTCTTCATAATAACCGTCAACATCAGAAAGTTGTTCCTCATAAGCAACATTCAGAACAGATACTTCAAAAGGATATACTTTGTCCTCTCCATACTGTTTCAGCCTCACAATATCTCCGATTTCATAAAATTTCTTCTCTTCGTCACTGCCATTCTCTTTTTCAACATTACCAACATTATTCTGCACATCTGATGGCAGATTTTTTTTAATCTGTGCAGTTATGGCAACCAGGACAACTATCATTCCCACTATGCCGGTAATTATCCTGCGTATCTTTTTTTCTTTCATATGTATACCTCCCCATAAAAAATATGGCAGGAAATTTTTATACAAAATTTCCTGCCATATTGTAAACATATTCTACTTTAATAGATACTATAATCCATTGTTGCTGTGTAGGCATTAGAATCCAGTGCTCTGCAAGAAATTCTCACTTCGTTAGATGTAGTTGCTTTCGTATTTACCATAGAGTAAACATCTCCCAATTTATATTGAGTCCAACACATTCCTTTGAATTAAGTATAATATAAAAACACATCATTTGTCAAGAATAAACAGATTATTTTAGCATTTAGATGATAAATTCTAAATTTTCTTTCTATTTATCCAACACCACACGGCTTCCTCCTTCTCCGGCCCTTCCCGGAATGACAAACAGCTTCTTGGAAATCCTGTTCTGTATCATTTCCACATGGCTGATGACTCCAATTTTCAACCGCTCATGGTGTATCTGTTCCAGCGAATTCATTACCACATCCAACAATTCTTCATCCAGAGAACCAAATCCCTCATCCATAAAAAACAATTCCAGAGGCGCCTTTCCCTTTAACTGAATTTCTGATGACAAAGCAAGGGCAAGAGCAAGGGAAGCCATGAAAGTTTCTCCTCCGGATAAGGTACTTGCATCTCTTAATTCACCACCGCATTTTAAATCTCTGATGGCAAACTGGCTGTTTTCATCGAGAACCAGTTCATAATTCCCTGCCGTAATCTGCTTCAATCTGGCACTGGCCTCCTTTGTAATATAATGAAGCCGGTAATGAGCTGCATATTCCACAAACTTTTTCCCCTTGCATAAACTCTCCAGTTCTGCTAATAAAGCCTTGCGATGCATGCATTCTTTCTCTTTTTTCTCCAATGTTTTACGCATTGTCTCCTGTTCTTTCATCCTTACCAGTTCCTGTCGGATTTCAGCCAGATGTTCTGTCATCCTTTCAAGATTTTCTCGTATTTCCCGCTCTTCCATGAGATTCTCTTCATATCTTTTCTTTTCCTGCTCCCATTGAAAGTTCTTGAGCATACGTCCTTCTAATTTTTCTGACACAGTATCAAAGGCACCTTTTGCCTTTGCCTCCCTCTCTCCATAGGAGGAAATCTCCTGTTCCAGTTGTCTTCTCTTGTCTTGATTTAAATATGCACTTCGCACTGCAGTGATGTCTGTATTCTGTTTCTGTAATATGCTGTTTAAGGATTCTTCTGCCTCTCTCACTGTCTCTTTTAAAGAAGCAAGCATTCCCTGCTGTTCCTTTTGTAGCAGCTCTTTCTGTGTACACTCTTTTTGAACTCTCTCTTTTTCCAGATTCAGTTTATCATACGCTCTGATTATGTCCTCTATGGTCTTCTCCAATACTTCCTGTATCATTTCGTAGGATTGACACTGCGGAAACTCCTGCTTCCAGAAATCCTCGGGCATATTCTGTTCCCGTTCTTTTTTCTTTTCTTCCAGAAGTTTTACAATCCCGGTTTTTTCTTTTTCTCGCTCCACACAAATACTTCTTAACTCTTCTAATTCCTGCTGACATTTATTCCATTTTTTCCGAAGCTGTTCTGCCTCTTGTTTCTTTTTCTCCGCCTTCTTCTGGTTCTTCTGAATTTCCTGTATGAGTGTATCATATTCCTGCTCTTCACCCTCTGGTATGTTCTCCTCTACAGACATCTGAGAGGTACAATTTCCTCCACAGACAGGACATGGTTTTGACAAATCTCTATATCTTCGAATATATGCCACAGATTTACGGAACTTTTCTTCCGGTGTAATGTTTTCTCTTTCTTCAAAAGCAGATATGATGGTTTCATATAACCGGGCTGTCTCCTTCTCTTTCCCTTCTATTTCAGCCTGCAGCTGCTCCGCTTCCTTCTCTCTGTTTTGTCGAATCTTTTCATTCTCCTGCAACTCCTTCTCAAGATTGAAACATTCTTTTTGCAGTTTCACAATTTCCCGGTCTGCCAGTATGATGTGTTCCACCGTTTGTTTCTGTTCCTGAAGCTTTGGCAGCTGATTCACATAAGCATCCTGGGCTTTTTGATACTGTATCTGTACTTCTTCCTGCTGTCTTCGGATATCCTCTGCCTGTCGGACAATCTGTTCGTACTCTCTTTGTCTTACATCCAGAGTTTTGCTGTTTTTTTCAAAATTCAGAAGATATGGCATAATTCGTTCTGCACGGTTTGCAGCTTCCAGAATTTCACCATATTCCTGAATGGAGGCTTTTTGTTTCCGTATTTCCTCATAGGCTTGCTTATTTCTGACATATTCTTCCCAGAGACTCAAAACTTCTTTTTGTCTCTCCAGAATTTCCTGCAATGTTTCCCTGCGTTTCTGATTTGTTTCTTTCTCTGCTGTTAATTTCCTCAGTTCTTCTTCTTTCTCTTTCTGTAACGCTTCTCCAGTCTCTCCCAAAGATGTCAGTCTTCCGGATAATTCCGCCAGTACAAGTTCAAGTTTTCCTTTTTCCTTTCTTAACTTGTCTTGAAGCACCACACCATATTCTTCCAGATGAAACAGACGCTCTAACATATCTCTTCGCTCTGTTCCCTTTAGTTTCAGAAATTCACTGAACTGCCCCTGGGGAAGAATTACGGTTCGGATAAAATCATCAAATTTTAATCCCAGTATTTCATAACAGCAGCGATCGGTCTCAGTCTTTTTCTCCGCAATCATCTCAGACATTCCGTCTAAGGTTCTTGTCACTGTGGCAAGTGACGTAACAATCCCCCCTTGTTTATTTCTCTTATATTCTCTGCGGACGGTATAAAAAACGTGCTCCCCTCTCTCTTCCATGGAAAACACATATTCCACATACATTCGGTCTTTGGAAAGATGAATAAAATTCGTGCTTTTTCTTGCGGTTTCTCCATATAGTGCCAGGGTCATGGCATCTAAAATGGTGGATTTGCCACTTCCGGTAGGTCCAAATATTCCAAAAATACCATTGGATGACAATGCTTCAAAGTCAATATTTACCTCATCTTCAAAACTGTTTAATCCTTTTAATTTCAATGATACCGGTCTCATTCTTCTTCTCCTATCAGTGAAAATAATAACTCCATCAGTTCCTCATCCGGAGATATTCCCTTCTCTTTCTCATAAAATCGACGAAACATTTCTGCCATGGAAAGTTCCGAAGTATCTTCTGCCTTCCATTCTTCTTCTATATTCTCTATGACAGGCATAATACTTAAGATATCTTTCTTTCGGGATTTCATTTCCTTAATTTCATCTTCCCGTATATATCGGTCCGTCTGAATTTCCAGATATACATAGGAATTTTCATCTTTTCTTTTTTCACATTCCTCCAGTGCTGCCGTGATGGATGGCATGTTCCAAATCTGAATAGGCTTATATACCGGAATCTTTTTTTCTGTAATGACAGCCTCTTTTCCCGTCTCTACTTCCACCAAAATTACTTTTTTGTCATGTGCTATTTCATTTTTATGATAATGAATGGGAGAGCCGCTATATCTTGCCTTTCCTTCTGTTCCCGGAACTTTCTGCGGCTTATGAATATGTCCCAGAGCAATGTACTGCGCCTCCTTTGGTAAATAACTTCCATCTACCAGATAACTTCCTCCAAGCTGAATATTCCGCTCGGAACCTCCTTCTTCACTTCCCATGGTAAACAGATGTGCAACGACAAGATGAATGGCGTCTTCGGTATAATACCCACTCATTGTTTCAAACAATTCTTTCACTTTCCTGCCGTAACTTTCTGCCCTTTCTGCTTCCCCCATTTCAGAGGAAAACAGAACTTCATTCAGACGCTTCTCACTTGGATATGGAAGAAGCAGAATCTGTGCTTCTTCTTCCCCTATATGAACACGGATATAACCGGGTGCAGATTCCGTAACCTGATGGGCTCCATAGGTGCCCACCGGTATGGTCTGCCCCGGTAATCCGCATAATATAATACCATGTTTTCCCGCAAGAGGTGCTGCTGCTGTCAGCCTGTCAGGACTATCATGATTTCCTGCAATCACCACAACCATTCTCTCTCCGTCACCGGAAATTCTCTTTAGACCGTCATACAGGAGATTCTCTGCCCATGCCGGAGGATTGACAGAATCATACACATCTCCGGCAATCAGAACCAAATCCGCCTGCTCCTCCATGACCATTTGAATAAAATCCTCCATGAATGCCTTTTGTTCCTCATATCTGGAAATTCCCTCCAGGCTTTTTCCCAGATGCCAATCCGCTGTATGTAATATCTTCACGGTATATCGTCCTCGCTTTATTTTTCTATCTGTGTATCATCAAAAACTGATAATCTGATGGAATGCATCCATGGCAAAAGCATCGGTCATTCCTGCAATATAATCAAAGACAGCCTGATAATACACTTGTTCTGTATCCAGTGTTCCATATATCTTTTCGTTTTCATAACGCTCACATACCTTCCAATCCTCTTTTGGAAGAATGGATTTCTCACAATACTTCAGCATCCATCGGTAAAAATCTCCCGTCACCGGCTCCCATTCTTTCTCTTTTAAATCAGTAAGGGTATTTTGATGATTATAAAATTGTTTTAAAAAATCAAAAATCGTTTCCAGAATTAACTCACTGTATTTTACAAAAGGTTCCAGTTTTTTGTGATGATAGATGCGCTCCGTGTTAAACCGTTTTATTTCATCCATCAGTTTTACTTTTTCCTGGGACAAGCAGATTCCTTTCTCCGGTGAACTGTGTTCCACCAGGTCAACAATAAATTCATGCATAATCACCGATGTATTGATGTTTTCCTGTCCATGACTGGAGGCAATTTTCATCAACGGAATCAAATCCTCCTGTCGAATGATGTGAAGTTTCAGGGCATCTTCGATATCTCTTCCCAGGTAAGCAATTTTATCTGATAGTTTTACCACACATCCCTCCCAGGTATATGCATTGTATTGACCGGCTCTTTTGATTCCATATAAGTCAATCTTCTCTTTTCGCGGATACAAAGCGTTTTCATCCACTTCCCCACAATGGGAAATAATTCCATCCCGCACAGCATAGGTTAAATCAAGATTCTGATATACATTCCGCGGTGTATTAATCAAATCCAGCTTATCCACCACTCTTACTCCATTTCCCTCATGCCAGAAATCTTTCTGTAAATACTTTTTGGTCAGACCGGATAGTACATTTTCTCCGGCATGCCCGAAGGGAGCATGACCCAGATCATGTCCCATGGCAATGGCTTTTACCAGTTCTGAATTTAGCCCCAGTGCATCGGAAATATTCGTGCTGACAGACTCCACATGGAGGACATGCTCCATGCGGGTACAGATGTGATCGTTTCGTGTATTAAAAAATACCTGGGTTTTATGCTTCAGCCTTCGATATGACATGGCATGAAGAATACGAGTGTAGTCTCTGGCAAAGGGACTTCGGATATCCTTCTCTCTATGGTAGAGTTCCTGTCCTCTCTCAATTGCTCTCTCCCATTCCGGATGGTTCTTCCTCATGGCCACATCTGCAAATTTTTTCTCCATGGCTACTCCTTTCCTGTAAATCCAAGGATTTCTATGATTTCCCTGTCTTTTTGTTCTGGGTCGTATTGAACTTTAATCTGATCTCCCACATTCAATAAAATCAGGGATTCATTGTCAGAAAAATTTTGTTTGTATACCTGATCACCGGTTTTTATATAAACCACTGTGTCGCCATCTGTATAAATATACTGAATATCTTCGATAACAATGTCTTTTTCCTCATACTCGATATCCAGTTTTATATCTTCACCCTGTCCGGCTGATACCATGGCATTTTTATAATTTTTCAGTGTTTCACTCAGAGTATCTCCCACTGCCACAATGGTGTAATTTTCTACATTGACCATGGCATACTGTTTTACCAATCCCTTGGAGTCTTTCAATGCCATGGCATAGGTTGCCTCTCCATTCATATTCACAAGTGCCGGGAAAGAAGCCTGATATCCATAATTTTGTACCACACCTTCTGCTGCTCCCATGGCAGAATGTTCCTCTGCTCCTTCCTGTTCGTAATACTTAAACTCTCCGGTTCTTGAATTAACCAGAAGGAATCCAAGATTACTCTTATCCGAAACAATGGAAGTGATTCCCGTATATACATAGATATCATTATTTATGGCTACATAACCAAAATCGTCCGTTGTTTTGGTACAGCCTTTCTGCCCTATGATACTATTAATAAAACCATTCTGCAGCCTTCCGTATGCATTATACATGGAACAGATTTCATCACCGGAATACACATAATCCACCCATTCCGGAATGTCATCTTTCGCATAACGCGTCATCTCTCCTGTTGTGGCATCCATCACAACTGCTTCTGCCGGAGCTGCACAGTCAAAGAATGTGTGGAACTGCATACCGGAAATAACCCAATAGGGTTTTCCCTCTTCATCAATCTGAAAGGTGCAGTTTCCAAATACCATATCCGGATTTGACATACGGAATTTACGCATCAGATCTTTCGAAAAATAGGCAGATGGCGCATACTTAATTCCCTCCTCCACTCGGATGAACTGAGCCTCATTGGTCTCCGTATCCACCAGTACATATCCGGGAATTCCTTCCTTACGGTTGTTGAAATATTTAAAGAATCCATCATATTCCAACGGTGCAACTTTCACTACTTTTCCCTGATAAAAAATGGTTGTATAAGTTTCTGACACATCATACTGGGACACCAGATCGGTCAGAGACCCTATCACACGGTCACCGAGAATGGTTGCCGAGGCAGTATCCATCAGCGGAATCTTGTTAATGTCGCTTAATGTCGGCACATCCTCATTAAAATTTCCTTCTTCCACTGTAATACGATTCACATATGATTTCGCCCGA
This sequence comes from uncultured Roseburia sp., assembly GCA_944381595.1. Classification (GTDB taxonomy): domain Bacteria; phylum Bacillota; class Clostridia; order Lachnospirales; family Lachnospiraceae; genus CAG-303. The sequence goes on along the minus strand of CALWLV010000094.1, from coordinate 1,845 downwards.
AATATCTCCATGGAAACAATGCTTCCAAGAATAATAATGACTACGGAAATTGCAATGACTCCCCCTGCCACCATGATGTTCATGGGAAGTTTGTCCTCTCTTCGGAACATACGCTCCGGTGCCTGTGCAAAAAATGAACAAATACCATATACTACGGCAAGAGAAATGAGAAATAACCATGCCCCTGTATTATGAATGTTCATTGCCGGCAGCATCACATAAAATACAATGCCTCCATAAATCAGTGTAATTAAAATCGGTAACAAATAACGTTTTACAATCTTCATACCTTTCTTCCTTTCTAACTTTATTTTACTCTTTTAAAATCCCCCATTATTATAAGCTCTTGTTATCACATAAGATGGTTCATAATATGCACTGCTATTGTAATTATCAATCGTCTCGCATATTTCATCATTATATATCCGGATCATTCCATCAATATAATCTTCCTCCGGCTGTAACGTTGACAGAATCAGCCTTGTATACACCTTCCCCATCTGTGTTTCTGATGGAATCTCATCTACCAGTTCTAAATCGACATCCGTTATATCAAAATTTCCCTTTACCAGTCTATACTCTTCAATCCATTCCGCTTCAATTTTCAAAGGATTTTCGCAATGCAACACATTAGCAAGACTGATTAGACGCTCCCACTCATCTTTTGATATAGAATTAACAACATATTTATTCTTCTGATGCAATTTTCTCGCCACACGCTCTACCATATAGCACAGAAAATAAAGATCGTTCTCGGTTATTTGCTCTTCTGGGAAAAATTTGTTTGTCATAGCGAATAACTCCCTTCAAATTTGATAGTCTGTAATGCTCTCTCTGTACAGAATACAATCTGATGCGTCGGATATTTGAACTTAACCAATTCCCAGAAAGCCTCTTTCGAAATTCGTTCAGCCATATAATCCTCTACATAATCCCAGATTGTATCATCCGCCATCGGTCCCTCAACAATGTCATAATCATGTTTTAAGCCAAGCCGGCAGTTTACAACAAATTGTAGCCATTCCTCTGTCATCTCACTAAATTTTTTGATGTTCAGACTCTTATCAGGTGAATATTCATAAAAATTTACAATATGCTTTTTACGCTTTGTCAAAGCCCAGCGTTTTGCCCGCTTTTCTATAATTGTACAATAAAATCCGTAGCCAAAGTCTTTATAAAAACCATTTTCCAAGATCTGCGGTTCCTGAACTATGACATTGCTTCCATGATATAAAATCATATACTTTTTACTCCTTCACAAATTAGGATTTGTCTTACTAACTATATATTGCCTTTGTAAAAATATTCCTTATGTATTTTGTCCACTGTGTTATATCTTTTTCTTCAGTTCCACACTCCACATTTTTCCATACAGCGGGTAATAAATATATACTGATAAGTTTAGCTAACATTTGATGCAAGATACGAATGTCTTCTTCTTCACTATCATACATAAGATTTCCGGCATGAACAAAATTATTTCTCTTCTCATAGGAGTCTCTTATTAAAATGCATAAATCTTTTTTATCTTTATCAGTTATGGTTACAAGTCTCGGCCAAATAACGGACAACCGGAGTTTTTTCTCATTATCCCTCTCTGTAAGCAATGATTCAGCGGCAGAAAACAGAATCATCATGGATAATGTGAGATCTTTGTAATTCTCGTATTGTTCTAAAGATCTTTCAAATAGTTCCAAAGCATTTAAAAATTTGTAATGCAATGTTTGTTGTAAAATAAAATTACCGAAAGTTGCAAAAAGAAATTGGCGAAAGTTGCATCTCCAAATTGGCGAAAGTTGCAAAACTCACCATAAAGCTCTCAGGAACGGTGTTGCGCCTGTGTGG
>CALWLV010000093.1 GCA_944381595.1 uncultured Roseburia sp. | reverse complement strand
AGTTTATTATATGGATTGTTGATAACATTCTTACTGGAGTATCCTGCCAGATAAGCAAAGTATCCTGCCAGAATCAGAAACAGTCCCATAAAAATATAAGTAACCAGAAGAATCTGTTTATTCAGTTGTTGTTTGTTTGATTGTTTGTTTAATTGTTTCTTCTTTTTTGTCATAAATATTAAACCCCTGTATTATAGAAAACATCAGTAAGGTGGAGACTAAAGAGCTACCCCCATAGCTTATCAAAGGCAATGTCACACCTGTGGAAGGAATCAGTTTGATTGCTCCTCCCACCGTAAGGAATACCTGTACTCCATATAGAACTGCCATGCCAAAACATGTCAGTTTATAAAATTCATCGTTGCACTTGAAGGCAATTTTAATCATCACAACAAAAGTATGGAAACAGAGAAGAATAAGTGCCAGAGCAAAAAAACCTCCCATTTCCTCTGAAATAGCGGAAAAGATAAAATCCTGTTCCGCCACCGGAATGTAATTTGGATTGCCGTCATACAATCCCATTCCAAATAAAGAACCGGTTCCTATGGCGAAAATAGACTGGGCTATCTGATATCCACTATCATCAATAATATCCCACGGATTTAACCATGCCGCCACTCGTACCTGAACATGGGAAAATAACAGATAACCCAGGCAGGCAGCTGCACAACCAATCAACAGACCTCCCAACAAAATCATCTTTCTTCCCGTAGCAATAAAAATCATAAGCAAAAAGACAATGGAAAAAATCAATGCACTTCCAAGGTCTCTGGACAGAACCAGTATCATAATATGTATACCGGCAAGTACAGTTGTAATCGCTAATGATTTCACCGTTGTATTCTGATACAGAATTCCGGCTATGAACATCGGATAAGTGATTTTAATGAACTCAGAGGGCTGTACGGAAATAAATCCCAAATCAAGCGACAGCTTTGCTCCATAAGTAACATCGCCAATCACAAGCACCACCAGAAGCAGCAAAATTCCCAACGCTGCATAGCAGTAATAATAATTTCTGAGACATTTTATCTTCGACATGACATATGGTACTGCCAACGTCAGAATCAACGTGAATGCTCCCATAATGAACTGACGCAATGCTTTGGTATAAGAAATTCGTATCAAAATAATCGTACTGACGGAAATCATTAGCCAAATATTCGTCAGCAGAAATTTATTGGATTTTGGATAAATCTTACAATATATAAAAACGATAATGGCCAGCAGCACATAACATATGAGACATAACAGCAATACCCGGACCGAATTTGTCTTTAAATAACTGGTAATGGAATATAATACATGAATCATGGTAATCAGTATACACTCATAATAAAAGATCCGGCGTTTCTTTCCCTTACTAATATCACTGATGGAACGAAATGCCAATATCATATAAATGCATATGCATATGATTGCTGTATATCTGGTCACAGCTGAAAAAATCTGAACCATATTTACATAACTCCTCTCCTGAAATGTTCTTTGCTACCCGGAATCTGAACTTGTGCTTTCTTTCCATCATTCTTCCATTCCCCCACAGCAGCCAGAACATGCTTACATTCCTCCCTATTTTCCTGGGTAAAACTGATGCGAAGTGAATTTGGAGAAATACAAGCAATCCTCTCTTTTTCCTCAAACAGCGACAATGGCTTAGAATAGTAAATAACATTATAGCAATACCGACATACATTGGAAACAAATAGATGTTCCCCTGTTCTGTCCTGAATCTGAAAAGCCTGAACGGATGATATCCCGTCGCAATGAGCGTAATTTTTCTTCACACATCCGGCTGTAATCATAGCCGGAATATATCCGTAGAGATCCAGTTCGCCATTGGTAATCTGCTGTTCTTCCAATTCCTGTCCATTTAATTCCCTTGAATATCCTATCACATCTGCTTTCAGTGATGTAAGATAAGAATATGCTTCTTTATTATAACAGTATATCTGATTATCAAATATAAATTTTTTCTGAAATATGTCGGGATAATTCTCTTTTAAAAAGAAATAGGTTTCCAAATTTCGGATTACATATCCTGCAATTCCAGGATCGGTATAAAGCTTTTCCATTCTTTTGAATTCTTCAGACGCCTGTTTCCGGAAAATATATGGCAGAGCCAAATAAATAGTTCCTTTGTTCTCATACCGGGATAAAATTTCTTCCAAATCTTCATAGGAAAACAAAGCCGTTTCCAGATAAATGCGATCCGCAACATCACATTCCACCACACAGTCAAACTGTTCCTTTGTAGAAACTAATATGGAATAGGCAGGGGATTTTCTCTCTTCCCTTTTTCTATGTTCCTGCACAGGATAACTGATTTTTTCTTGTTTCCTGTTTCTGCGATAAGGTTCCTGACATGCCTGTTCCAATGCAGCACAAGCCGCTCTTCTCAGTTCATTCAGCTGCTTTGCAGGATAAAAGATTCGTTCCCCACAGCAGATATCAAGATGCTCAAATGCAAAGGGAGTGGCTCCTGTTTTTGTCAGTTTTTCGCGAATATCTGCTTTTGTTACCGGCTGTTTCTGTGCCTCCTGAACCATTTCCCCTTCCACAGATACCAGAATATCGCCACGCCATAGTTCTAATAATGCCGGCTTTCCCGTTTCCAGTACAGCGCGCCCGGATATCAGAATCTTATCTTCCTTTTCCAGATAGTTCTCATGCAATTCTTTAATCAGGCTTTCATTGCGCATACGAAATACCCGGTCAGATTTCAGATTGGATGAGGAAATGGCAAATCCGTTTTGAAATTTATTGCGAATAGACAGAACAGACGAGCCTTTCTTCTCTTCCCCAATGGTATAATTACAACTGCCATTTTTTAAATCAAACTCCAGCACATCCCCTTTCTTCAACGCTATGCTTGTACGAATGGTGATGGACTGTTTATCCAACTTTGCAATTTCTCCTATCTGAACCCCTCTGTGCCCCGGTCTCTCCGGGGACATCATTTCCATTCCGTTATGTTGTTTATAATATCCCTGTGTGAATCCGCCCCGGTTATAAATTTCCTTCAGAAGCCGGACATCCTCTTCTTTCACATGGTACTGTTCTTTTCCCTGTTCCAGATATAAATCCAGATATTTTCGATACATAGATGTGACGCTTGCCACATATTCCGGTTTCTTCATTCTTCCTTCAATTTTTAAAGAATATACACCGGATTCTATCATTTCAGGAAGCAACTCCAGAGAACACAGGTCCTTCGGACTGAATAAATACCTGTTGTCTTTTGCATTCACCCGTTTTCCATTTTCTAACAGGTCATATGCCAGTCTGCAAGGCTGTGCACAGCGTCCTCTGTTTCCACTCCTTCCTCCAATCAGACTGCTTAACAGACACTGACCGGAATAACAGTAACACAAGGCACCATGAATAAAACTTTCGATTTCCAGCCCTGTCTCACGGTATATATCAGAAATTTCATCAAGAGACAGCTCCCTGGCCGTCACAATTCTTGTCACTCCCAGACGCTTTAATTCTTTTGCAAAAAAAGGGCCGGTGGTATTCAGCTGCGTACTGGCGTGTACCGGCAAATCCGGGAATTCCCGACGAACAAAGGAAAGCACTCCCAAATCCTGTACAATCACTGCATCCAGTCCACTTTCATAAAGAGGCTGCAGATAATCATACAGCTTTGATTCCAATTCCTGTTCTTTCAGAAGCGTATTCACCGTCAGAAAAAATTTCTTCTGACGAAGATGAGCGTATTCAATGGCAGAAATCAGTTCTTCCTTCTGAAAATTTTCTGCCGACGCCCTTGCTCCAAACATGGAGCCTCCGGCATAAACTGCATCTGCCCCTGCCTGATAAGCAGCTTTCATACAGGAAAAAGATCCTGCCGGTGCCAGCAGTTCCACATCCCTGTTTTCTTTTCTAACCTTTTGTACCATGACTTCTTCCCTGTTCCCTGTGAGACATTGGTTTCTGTGTAGAAACCGATGAATTGATTAATTTCTTTGTGCTCTTTAACTCTGCTTCCAGACGGATTTTCTCCTTTTCCATAGCATCGTATGTTTCTTTCAGACTGCTTAACTCTGCTTCCAACTCTTCTATCTTTAACTGCGAAGAGACCAGATCCTGCTTCACATCATACAGCTGTCTGTCCCTCTGTTCCGAATTATTTTCTATAAAATCTGCCTGTTTCTTTGCTTTAAAATAATCATCTGCAATATTAATATCCAAAAGAAGCTGTTTCATCTCCTGACTGAGACGGGCATACGATTCATTCCCTGCCAGTTCCTCTATTTTCTCATTCATATACATCGCAATCTTCTGGAGATAATCCGTACTTTCATATCCACAGAGACGATAAACTTTTCCATTTATGATTACTTCAGTATCGTTTTTCGTAGCCATAATATTCCTCCACATATTTATTGGTTCACCGGATAAGGAAGTCCCAGATGGCTATATGCCAGCTTTGTGGCCATTCTTCCCCTTGGTGTCCGGATTAAAAATCCGGTCTTAATCAGATATGGTTCATAGACATCTTCCAGTGTTCCGGAATCTTCTCCTATGGCTGCTGCCAAAGTGTCAAGTCCCACGGGACCTCCATCAAATTTCTGCAAAATCGTATCCAGAATGGTCCGATCTCCATGATCCAGTCCATAGCGGTCCACATCCAGCAAATCAAGGGAAAAAGCTGCCACCTCGTGGGTAATCTTTCCGTCGTATTTGACCTGGGCAAAATCCCGAACACGCTTTAACAGACGATTTGCCAGTCTCGGTGTTCCTCTGGAGCGTCTGGCAATCTCGCTGGCTCCCTTCGGATCGATTTCCACACCCAGAACATCTGCCGAACGAATCACAATCTTACTTAACTGCTCTACACTGTAAAATTCCAGTTTATTGATCACTCCAAACCGGTCTCTCAGCGGAGCAGTCAAAAGTCCCGCTCTTGTTGTGGCTCCAACCAGAGTAAATCTTGGCAAATCCAGTCGGATGGAACGGGCTGCAGCACCTTTTCCAATTACAATGTCTATGGCATAATCTTCCATGGCCGGATACAATACTTCTTCCACCTGACGATTCAGTCGATGAATTTCATCGATAAAAAGTACGTCTCCTTCTCTCAGGTTATTTAAAATCGCTGCCATTTCCCCGGGTTTCTCAATGGCAGGACCACTGGTAATTTTAATATTGACGCCCATCTCCTCTGCAATAATGCAGGCAAGTGTGGTTTTTCCAAGTCCCGGAGGACCATAAAACAACACATGATCCAGAGATTCCTGCCTTGCCTTGGCCGCCTCGATATAGATTTTTAAATTGCTTTTCACCTTATCCTGGCCGATGTATTCCGTCAGTTTGGACGGGCGCAGGTGATTTTCCATAAAAGTTTCTTCTGTGGAAGACAACTCTGTATTAATAATTCGTTTCTCCATAATCCTACCTTCGGTCTGCTGTTCCTTTCTACATCAATCAAATCATATGCTTTAATGCACGTTTTAACAAATCTTCCACCACAGTGTCTTCCGTGATTTCACATTGTCTCACCGCCCGCATGGCGTCCGTCTGCGAGTATCCCAATGCCGCCAGGGCAAGAACTGCCTCCTGCACCAGATCAGAGTTGCCGGAAGAAACCGCTGCCTGTGCCTCTTCTTCTGCCGCAAACACATCTTCCAGTTTCAGTTTGTCCTTTAATTCCAAAATGACCTTCTGAGCTGTTTTCACACCCACTCCCGGCGCCTTGGAAATGGACTTGCTGTCCCCGGCCATCACCGCATAACGCAGGTCGGTTCCTGTCATGCCACTTAAAATATCCAGTGCAC
>CALWLV010000092.1 GCA_944381595.1 uncultured Roseburia sp. | reverse complement strand
TAATTATAAAATATAAAAGGTAACATCCCTGAAAGGATAACTCATACTTTGAAAGTATTGATTTTTCAGGGATGTTACCTTTTTGATTTTTAGGAGTTAAAAATCGTTATTTACCGACAACCCCTTTATTTTTTCATTTACTCTGTAAAACGGATATCATGTTTGACTTTTGCTCCTGAAAATATTAATTTCTTATATTCTTTTCCCTGATGGCAATATGGATATGTCTCATATACCATAAGGACCTGATAGTCATCGATACTGTTTGCCTGACCATCTCCCGATATAATAGGGAGATACAGGGTAATTCCCGAGAATACTTTTACCGCATCCATTACCTCCTTTGATTTTTTCTCCGGTTCTGTAACTTTTCCTTGTGAATAGAATATTTTCTCATTCCATAACCATCCATCATTCTGCATAATTGCAATACAATATCCATCCGGTTCTGTAACAATTAACAGTTTTACGCATTGCTTCAGATAATCCCCATATTCTTCCTTCATTCCCATATAATATTTTGCAAGATACCCGGTTATGTTTTCTGACATCCGTTCTTTATCAATTACCGGCATATAGTTGTTATAAGTAACTGCCGTCTCCAATGCATCCTCAACTACATGATCCATGATCTGGTTATACATGGTCATGCCATACATATTTTCCCACAGTATATCATTTTTAAAAATAATATTTCCAAATACACACCAGGTAATCAAAACAAAAATAATTGCATAATCTGTGAGTTTCATACTTCTTTTTCTTCCTCCTGTATGGCTTTTACACTCCCACCATAGCAAACCACCAAATTACCATCGATATCTTCCAGAATGATTTTTAAAAAGTCCCGATATGACATTTGACAAACATCTGATGATTTTAGAATTTCGAGGACATCTTGCTGCCGGGAATCACTATAATAAGAGATCTGAATCTGATATTTCTGATTCATACCATGTACTTTTTGCATATATTTCTCCATGTCCCGGCTATCAATTACCCCTGTATTTCTGATATTATCCACAAAGCGAACCGTTTCCTGATAAAGATACATTTTCTCCAGCTTCATACTTTCCTTTTTTGTTTCCTGCAAAGGATAAAGAAACATCAGCCAAACACAAAGCAAAATGGCAAATACTTTCCCAAAAACGTCATTCACTTAACTTACTTCCTCCATGGAAACATACTCTTTATACATGAGTTCAAATAATCGGTCATTTGCACGATACAATTCTTTCTGATAATATAACATCAATGTCATTGCCGCCACAAAAAATAACGCACCTAAAGCCATATAAAGTCCTATTGTTATCTGTTCTTCCATTCTATTCCACGCTCCTATATCTGTTGAAACTTAATCCCGGTAATCGTGTCATTGGAATCCCGAACCACAGTTCCTTTAAAATCCGCATATGGATTGATATATTGATTGCTGGCAGAATCCAAAGCATCCCCTATGTCCTGTTTGGACACAGAACCTAAATTTCCATCTAACAGATCAAAATGATAGCCATAAAAGTTTTCTGTCTTATTTGTTTTCACATATACTCCTGTTTTTTGTCCCTCCATCTTTTTAATCACATTCATAACCTCGCTTCCGGAAACCGTTGCATTATCGTATACTATTTTATCATTTTCTGCAAACTCTGTATTGAGTCGGTTTATCTCCTTTGCACCTGTCATTGCTGTCTGTTTTGCTTCTCTGGAAATAAAAAATGCCAGTGAAATAACCACACATGTGATAATTGTTCCTGCTGCCAAAATAAGTCCTTTTAATGAATTTTCCATACTGTTTTCTCCTTTTCCTCGAATTTATATTTGTATGTTACTGCTCAATCCTAAAATTCCTTCTACCACAAATGGTACAATGAGTTTCAATAGTATGACTGCACAAAGAGGAATAAATGCTATTGTCTTTGCAATCAATGATTTTTTGAGAATTAATTCCTCGTTATCCTGTTTATGTTTTTCCACATAATAACTGCGATCTGCTTCCACATCGGCAAATGCCTGCCATACAGGCATACTATCGCAGGCAATAAACCCATCCAGCAATTTCTCAAATGGCGGAAAGGCACATTTTCCTTTTTCTTCCCGAAAAATATTGATTCCCTTATAAGAGAGCTGATTGGAAATATCAAAGATTCTGCTTTTAAAAATCACCGCAAAATACTCCATTCTCTGAAGTATTTCCTCAATGGTTATTCGATCTATATGGGCAACCATTAAAATAATTGTCTGGAAACGTACAATCTCCTCCTCTCGTTCCATAATAAGAATTTGTTTTTTAACCAAAATACCAACCAGTTTTCCATAATATCCCAGGTTCCACGAAAAGACTCCTGCCAGAATAACTCCTATACCCTGAATCCCAAAGCCCAATCCCAGCATACAACCAATTATCAGACAAATTATTCCCGTGAAACACTGAAGCAAAATAAACTCGGCCAGGTTATAGGGATATCCTATTTCCCTTAAAACTTTGTTTAACTTTTCAGCCTGTCTTTTTCGCTTTCCTATGTACCAACAGATCATGCGATTAATCTGCTCCTGCTCCGCCAGTTCTTTAATTTTCTGATTTTTATAATTATCCGTATGATTTATACGTTTTAACATTGTAATCATCTTATAAATTCCGACGGTGAGAAACATTAAAAATACCGTAGCAGCCATCCCCTCTATTCCATAATATACTTTCTCCATTTCCGGCATATTCCATAATGCCCATTGTTCGATTGGCTTAATTGCAAATATGGGAATCAGTGTCAATCCTAACAGTCCCATAAATTCATTATTTATTTTTCTCCTTTTCAGCAATTCAATATGAATATCTTCTTTCAGATATCCCAGATTTCGCACGAACATGGACTGCCCATCTATTTTTTTATCTCCATATTGTAATACCATAAGGCAAATGGAATAAAAAGTAATAAAAAATGGATTTGGTGCCACTTCTATATATTCTTCTGTTTCTTTCTGATAATAACCCTTTAAACTTTCCAATAATTTCTCACCTTGCAGAGACATCTCATATTCTGCATGATTAATTCCATCCTGAATGGCCTCCTCCAACATTCCATCAAACTGAAAACGAAATTT
>CALWLV010000091.1 GCA_944381595.1 uncultured Roseburia sp. | reverse complement strand
ATTTCTGTTTCCCGCTCTTCTATCTGAATTCCCTGTTCCTTCAGGTACAATTTCCAGTCAAAAACCGCTTCCACTGCCCGAATTGCCACTTCAATCATCGAATCATCCGGTTCCTTCGTCGTAAGTTTCTGCAATGCCATCCCCGGTGCGCTGATAATCCGTACAATCAGGCTGTCATTTTTCCCTGCCAGACGTAAAATCTCATAAGAAACTCCTGCAATCACGGGAATCAGCAAAAGACGTACTACGACCTTCATGACTTTCCCCGCATCCTCCGGCATCAATGCTGAAACAAGAATGAAGGCTACAATACTGATGAACATAACAAGGAACAGAAAACTGGTTCCGCATCTTCTGTGAAGTCTGGAACTCTTTCTTACATTTTCCACATTTAATTCTTTGCCATCTTCAATACAGTTAATACATTTATGTTCCGCACCATGATACATATATGTGCGTTTGATATCTTTCATAAATGAAATCAGTACAATATAAGAGATAAATATTAAAATTCTCACCACGCCTTCCACGACGGACAATACCGTATTGGAGTGAATATGGAGTATATTCTTTGCAAATTCAGAAAGAACATATGGCAGCACGATAAACAGGCCCACGGCAAAAATCACAGACAAAAACACGGTAAGTCCCATCAGTATATCTTCTGCTTTTTCCTTAAACACCGATTTGACCACCTTATCTGTCTTTGTGTCTTCCTGCACTTCTTCTTCTTCCTCGTAGAACTCGGAGGAATACATCAATGTCTTAATCCCCAATATCATGGAATCAATAAAATTGAAAATTCCTCTGATAAACGGAAGAGAAATCAGTTTTTTTCCCTGGCAGAATCCCTTGTATTCTTCTACTTTTACTTCTATTTCCTGATCCGGTTTACGGACAGCCACAGCATAAGTATCCTTATTCTTCATCATAATGCCTTCTAACACCGCTTGTCCGCCTATTCCGCAATATCTTTTCATTCGATTCCTTTCCTCATCTGGTGCGCTTCCTTACATGCAACCTTTGTATATATAAAAAGGTTGAGAACAATTCTCAACCTTATTTGCAACCATATTAATCAGTAGTAAAGCCGTACTTACGATTGAACATATCAATACGTCCACGAGCCTTAGCAGATTTCTGCTGACCTGTGTAGAATGAATGACATTTGGAACAAATTTCTACGTGGATATTTTCCTTTGTAGAACCTGTTACAAATTCGTTACCACAGTTGCAAACAACTTTTGCCTGATAATAATCTGGATGAATTCCTTCTCTCATTTTTATCACCTCTCTAAATTCTTGCGAAATTGGACTTTACCAACCCCGACTTTTTAATAAACAACTTTGATAGTTTATCATAAATAGTTTTAAAATGCAAGTTTTTTTTCTACTTTTTCTCCTTCATCAACGTCTTCATAACCGAAGAATAAATTTCCTGGCTGGCATTTTTCCAGTTATTACACATCATCTCAGCAACATCCTCCGATGGTACATTAAGATTCATCTCTATCAATGTAGTGCTTCCTTCTTTAATCTTACAGCAAACAATGTAGTCCTCATTATTCGCTGCATGAAAAAAATCTGCCGTGGTAGATACTTCATTTCTCATTTCATATTTATTGTCTACCAGAAAAATATCCATATCATCAATGACATCTACCGGTATCTTATTGACAAAAAAATTAATGGTCTCAATGCCATCTTTGGTGATTTTGTAGTAATAAGTATTTCTGATTGTCTCATAGGAAATCAAATTTGTTTCCTCTAACTCTGTAAGTACCTGCTGAAATCCTATATATGTGGTGTATCCCTTCTCTTGAAAGAACACGGACAACTGTGCATTTGTCAGTGGAAAATTCACTTTATTCAACATATATAATGTCATTAATTTATATAACGTAAGTGGGTCTACTGACATCTTAAACCTCCTGCAATCATAGCTTTTGCTCCTTGTACAATATTTCTCCTTTGCATTTCTCTATGGATATAGTTCATAACCGCACGTTTATTTCCGCTCCACTGCGGTTCTATGAGCAGACTTTTCGGCCCGTCCCCGGTAAGCCTGTGAATCACAATATCCTTTCTCAAATGCTCTACTGCTTCAAATAAAATATCGGCATACTCCTCCATGGTGTAGATATGAAACGGATGTGCATAATAATACTGCTCCAGGTCTGTTCCTCTCAGAACATGAAGCAGCTGCAGTTTCACTCCTTTTATATCAAACTGATTGATATAATTTACTGTGTTCAAAATGTCTTCCCTGCTTTCTCCGGGAAGACCGATGATAATATGAACTATAACATCAATTTCATTAGAAATCAACTGTTTTAATGCATTTTCAAAGACTTTATTTTCATATCCCCGCCGTATGAAATCAATACTTTCCTTTTTGCTTGTCTGAAGTCCCAGTTCCACCCACACGGGCTTCTTCTGATTCAGTTCTGCCAATAGTTCTATCTTGTCATGTTCCAGACAATCCGGTCTTGTTGCCACGGATAAAATATCGATATCCGGATGACTGACGGCCTCTGTAAAAATGTCTCTGAGATAATCTGTTTTAGCATATGTATTGGTATATGCCTGAAAATATGCAATATATCCTCCCTCAGAAATCTTCCCGCTGACTCTCTTTTTTGCACACTCTATCTGTTCCCATATCCCAAGTCTTCGATCTGATGCAAATTCGCCGGAACCACCGGTACTACAGAATATACATCCTCCCCTTCCAATGGATCCATCCCTGTTCGGACAGGTCATGCCGCCGTCTAAGGCCAGCTTATATATTTTCTTTCCATATTTCTTTTTCAAATATGTATTTAAATCATTGATATACATGGAAACACCTCTCTATTGGGGGAATGGAATATATCATATCACATTTTTTTCAAAAAAAAAACTACCATATTTAGAATTTTTATAGTATACTAGCATTGGGACGTGAATTATATTTTTGAAATTCTGATTTTTGCAGATAAGTCAATTAAATTTCTTACAATTATTTCATAAGCTTTTATTTATCAGACTGAAATAAAAGTGAATTTTTCCACACAATTTAATTTAATTTAATTTAATTTAATATCAGAATCATATGAAAGGATTTATTTATGAGACAAAAATTAGAGACTTTACCTATGACAGAATTGCGTGAAATCGCAAAAACCAATGGCATTAAAGGTGTCACAACTATGCGTAAAGGTGCATTAATTGATAAAATTTTGGAAGTAACCAGCGGTGAAGAAAGTGTTGCTGAAACTGTTTTGGAACAGCAGAAGGAACGAGACCATGCACCTTCCCGTACATATCATAAACCGGATACGGAACAGAAACCATTTTATACCGATGAATCTTTAGACAGCGGTATCGTTGCCAATGGTATTTTGGAAGTGATGGCTGACGGCTTTGGTTTTATCCGCTGTGATAATTATATGCCGGGAGATGCCGATGTGTATGTATCCCCTATGCAAATTAAAAAATTAGGTCTTCGTACCGGCGATATCATTATAGGAAAAGTACGAATCAAAACACAGAATGAAAAATTTGCCGCACTTCTTTTTGTAGAAACGGTAAATGGCTATTCGATTTCTGAAGTTCTGAAACGAAAACGTTTTGAAGACCTGACTCCAATTTTCCCAAATCAGCGTCTTGTTATGGAAACAGACCGACACAATATGGCAATGCGTATTCTGGACATTATCTCTCCCATCGGAAAAGGTCAGAGAGGTATGATTGTATCTCCGCCAAAAGCGGGAAAGACCACTTTATTAAAGGAAATTGCAAAATCCATTACAAGAAACAACAGCAATGTAAAAATGATTATCCTTCTCATTGACGAACGTCCGGAAGAAGTGACGGACATCAAGGAATCCATTGAGGGCAAGAATGTGGAAGTCATCTATTCCACCTTTGATGAACTGCCGGAACACCATAAGAGAGTATCCGAAATGGTCATCGAACGTGCCAAACGTCTGGTGGAGCACGGAGAAGATGTTGTCATTCTTCTTGACAGTATCACAAGACTTGCCAGAGCTTACAATCTGACGGTTGCTCCAAGTGGACGAACCTTATCCGGCGGTCTGGATCCTGCCGCACTTCATATGCCTAAGAGATTCTTTGGGGCAGCCAGAAACATGAGAGAAGGAGGCAGTCTGACAATCCTTTCTACTGCACTGGTAGATACAGGAAGTAAGATGGATGATGTGGTTTTCGAAGAATTTAAGGGAACCGGTAATATGGAAATGGTTTTAGACCGCAAACTTTCTGAGAAACGCGTTTTCCCAGCCATCGATTTATTAAAATCCGGTACCAGAAGAGATGATCTTCTCCTGACTCCAAAGGAGCAAAAGGCAGTGGAAATCATACGCAAAATTACAAATTCCATGCGCCCGGATGACGCCGTAGAAACGCTTTTAAACCTCTTTGACAAAACGAAGAACAATGATGAATTCTGCAATCGGATTATCAGTGAATTTTCTGAAAAATTTCATTAAAAATAAGGCAGCCGGTTTTTGAAAACTGACTGCCTTTTGCCATTAATTTTTACTTTTTTCCGGTTCTACATAGCCGGTAATCTCATCCATCAGGTTCCAGATTTCTTCTCTGCCCTGTTTCGTCTCTGCTGAGAACGGAATTACGATGGTACCCTTCTCACACTGAAGTGTTTCTTTTATTATCTTAATATTTTTCTGCACCTGGCTTCGCTTGATTTTATCCAATTTGGTAGCTATAATAATTGGACTATATCCATTGGCAAGAATCCACTGATACATATTTACATCATTTGCAGATGGCTCATGACGGATATCAATCAGCAGGAATACTGCCTTTAACATCTTAGAAGTATGAAGATATCGTTCAATCATTTTTCCCCATTTTTCCTGGACTGTTTTGGATACTTTGGCATAACCGTATCCCGGAAGATCTACACAATACATAAATTTATTAATATTATAAAAGTTAATGGTTTGTGTTTTTCCCGGCTGCTGGGATGTACGGGCAAAAGACTTCCGGTTCATTAATGCATTAATCAATGAAGATTTTCCTACATTTGATTTTCCTGCAAAAGCAATTTCCGGAAGGGTATTTTCCGGAAGTTTGCTGGTAATTCCACATACTGTTTCCAGTTCAAGACTTCTGATAACCATATGTTCTCCTTTTCTCTCCTATTTTTCCTCATACAGGGATTCTTTTATCACCTGCTTCATATGGCTGACATACACAATATTAAGTCCATCTGTGATTTCTTTAGATATTTCAGCCACATCTCTTGTATTGTCCACCGGAACCAAAACTTTGTGAATCCCCGCAACCTTTGCAGCAAGGAGTTTTTCTTTCAATCCACCGATTGGAAGAATATTCCCACGAAGAGTAATCTCTCCTGTCATAGCCACATCCCGGTATATTTTTCTATCGGTCAGAGCTGACAACATAGCCGTTGCCATGGTAATTCCCGCTGATGGTCCGTCCTTTGGAACTGCTCCCTCCGGTATATGAATGTGAATATCTGTCTCCTGAAATACCTTGTCATTGATTCCATATTGATTTGCAACGGAACGAATATAGGAAAGTCCTGTCTGGGCAGATTCTTTCATCACATCTCCAAGATTTCCGGTCAGCATCAAAACACCCTTACCCGGCATAGTATTTACTTCAATCTCCAGTGTATCACCGCCCACACTGGTCCATGCAAGCCCCCGGACAATACCTGCCTCATCCTTTCCTGCTGTTTTATCCGGCAGGTATTTTTCCTTTCCAAGGTATTTGGAAAGATTTTTCCCGGTGATTTTCACAGAATCCACCTTTTTTTCCATAATTTCCATCACTGCTTTTCTGCAAAGTTTTCCAATAGTACGTTCTAAATTACGAACGCCGGCTTCCCTTGTATATCCGGTAATAATCTTTTCCATTGCAGATTTTGAAATGGATAACTGCTTCTTTTCCAGTCCATTTGCTTCCATCTGCTTTCTCACCAGATAGTCGGCGGCAATGTGCATTTTCTCATTCATGGTATAACTGGTCACATCAATGACTTCCATACGATCCAGAAGAGGTCTTGGAATTCTTGACACATCATTGGCTGTAGCGATAAAAAATACTTCGGATAAATCTACAGGCACTTCCGCATAATGATCCATGAAACGACTGTTCTGCTCATCATCCAGTACTTCTAATAAGGCACTGGCAGGATCTCCCTTATAATCGCTTCCAATTTTGTCAATTTCATCCAGAAGCATCAATGGGTTTTTCACCTG
>CALWLV010000090.1 GCA_944381595.1 uncultured Roseburia sp. | reverse complement strand
AATTTAGCGGAGGCTGTGACTTGTGTAAGTCACAGCCTCCGCTGTTATGGACTATCTATTTCCCGACAGCCCCTATAGGAGTCAGGATGAAGTTGTGTTCCGGGATTGTTTATGTAAAATCACATGTACTTTCTCAATACGGTTTTTATCTGTGGAATCTACAATCAAAGTCACATCCGGTGTTTCCACAACATCTCCCGGTTGAGCGATTCGGTCTAAATGTTCAATAATAAATCCACCAATGGAATCATATTCGATGGATGTAAGGTTTGTATTCAGGATATCATTAAAATGATCGAGATTCATTTGAGCTTCCACGATATAATCATGTTCACTAATCTGCTGCAGTTCATCTTCTTCGTCATAATCATATTCATCACGGATATCCCCAACGATTTCCTCTACCAAATCTTCTAAGGTCAGAAGACCGGAGGCAGCACCATATTCATCCAGAACAATGGTAATATTCACGGATGCCTTCTTCATTTCAAGAAGAAGATCCGATAAGTTTTTATATTCATATGTAAAGTACGGCTGACGGAGATAATTTCGAATATTAAAAGATTCTCCGTGGCGGTATAGCAAAAGATCCTTAATATTAATAATGCCAATCACATTATCTTTGGAATCCTCATAAATAGGAATGCGTGTATAGCGGTTTTCACGGAATATTTCTAAAATTTCTTCATAGGAGGAATGTACATCCATCATGCATACATCCAGCCTTGGTATCATCACATCTTTTGCCTGACGATCACTAAATTCAAAAATATTCTGCAGCATTTCCCGTTCATCTGCCTCAATGACACCTTCTTCATGACTTACATTTAAAATTGTTTTTAATTCATTTTCTGTATAAGTACTTTTTTGGGCTGATTTGTCAATTTTGAAAATCAGCATTATCAAAGAAGACAGTTTATTAATGATAAAAATTACAGGAGTTAGCAGCCACATGATTGCATAAACAATTTTAGCATATTTTAAAGAAATTGTTTCGTTGTAAATCGTTGCAAATGTCTTTGGTGTGATTTCGCCAAAAATTAGAATGAGCAGCGTCAGAATACCGGTTGCCATGCTGACCGCATAATTCCCGAACAAATCATTCACCAAAACTGTGGTGAAGGAAGATGCGGAAATATTTACGATGTTATTTCCGATCAGAATCGCACTTAACATTTTTTCTTTGTTGTCAATAATCTTTAAAAGTGTGGCTGCAGAATGATTTCCCTCTTCTGCCCAAGTCATCACCTTCAAGCGGCTTACTGTGGTAAGGGCTGTTTCTGCAGATGAAAAAAACGCAGAAAGTCCTAACAAAACAACAATAATTAGAAATTTTAAAATTATACTGGGGTCCAATGTATCACTTCCATATTCTTTAAGATTTATAACGAGTCTTCCCCAAAGGCTATATTCGTTATATTGTTAGAAATTATATATGAAGTAAAAAAAACTGTCAAGGAAAGATTATATAAAGTGATCATTATTATGCCAGCATGCCGCCGAAAAATCCGCCTCCAATACAGCAAAGAAGTGCAGAAAGTGCAGAGGAAGGACTTGAGTAAAATCCTTGAAGAGCGATAAAGGAGGCGATGGAAAGAATGATGAAATATGTGAGTCCGGCCAGAATGCCCCATAGAAATTTTTTCTCCTTTTTTACCTTTCCAATAATAAGTCCGCCGATAAAATTTGCTATAAAGTAAATGACCAGAATGCCAATTTGAATGATGGAGTCACTAAGATGGAACTGATATACCATCAGAGCAAAAAGAAATAACATGAGGAAAGTAAAGACAATCACAATGGCAGCTGTTTTAAAAATAGAAAAAAGGATTGAAGTGATGGAATGATCTTGTTTCATAATACACCTGTAAGAATTCATTTGTTACATTTTTATGTATGTAGAAAAAAAATATACCTGTTCATTGAATGAAAAATAGATTTCAAAATAAGGAAAAATATGGTATGATAAAGAGAAATGAATAGAAACGGCAGGAAGTGATAAGATGTCAGACAAGAATAAAATGAAAACAAATGTTATGCGTTTGCTTGATCAAAAGAAAATTCCTTATGAGGAGTATGTTTATGAAAGTGATGGAGCAATCAGTGGTTTAGAAGTGGCACAGAGTTTGGGACAGGATCCGGAGAAAGTGTTTAAAACTCTTGTGACCATTGGAAAAAGTAAGAAAAACTATGTATTTGTCATTCCGGTGGGAGAAGAACTGGATTTAAAGAAGGCTGCTCAGGCGGTGGGAGAAAAATCCATAGAAATGCTGAAAATGAAAGATTTACTTCCTCTTACAGGGTATGTCCATGGAGGATGTTCACCTATTGGAATGAAGAAATTTTTTCAAACTACGATACATGTCAGTGCACAGAATTTGGATACCATCATTTTCAGTGGAGGAAAAATCGGTTATCAGGTGGAAATTTCATTGGATGATTTAAAAAAAGTAATACCATTTATGTTTTATGATGTGGTGGTTTGAAAAAATAAATCAATTTTATTGACAAATCATATAAAAATTGCTATGATTATGACAATGCGAGTGAGTCGTAAGAATAAGAATGGAGGAAATTGGCATGGGAAGAGTTGTTTTATCTGTTTTTGTAGATAACACATCTGGTGTGCTTAACAGAGTAGCCGGGTTGTTCAGTAGAAGAAGTTTTAATATTCACAGTCTTACCGTAAGTGAGACAGAAAATCCAAAGTATTCACGAATGACGATTGTGGTGCATGGAGATGATGAAACACTGGATCAGATTAAGAAGCAAATGCTTAAGTTAGAGGATGTAAAGGAAATTAAAGAGCTGATTCCGGGAGATTCTGTATACAGAGAACTTGTATTGGTAAAGGTTGCGGTTTCAGCAGAACAAAGACCACAGATTACAGCTATTGCAGACAGTTTCCGTGCGAAAATTGTAGATGTGGCGAAAGAATCCATGATGTTGGAACTTACAGGTGATGAGAATAAATTACATGCATTTATTGAATTGTTAGATGGATTCGAAATTCTGGAACTTGTTCGAACAGGCCTCACAGGACTGACAAGAGGTGCAGCGGACGCGAGAGAAGCAAAGTAAAAAATAGCGTAAAAAGATTTATCTTTTCAGCCTGAATTGACATTACCAATCCAGTGTCTTTTGAAAGACAGATCTTTATATAAATATTAACAATATGGAGGAATAAAAAATGGCAAAGATTTTTTATCAGGAAGACTGTAACTTATCATTATTAGATGGAAAGACCATCGCAGTCATTGGTTATGGAAGCCAAGGACATGCACATGCGTTAAATGCAAAGGAATCAGGATGCAACGTAATTATTGGTTTATATGAAGGAAGCAAGTCATGGGCGAAAGCAGAAGCTCAGGGATTTGAGGTGTATACAGCAGCAGAAGCAGCAAAGAAAGCAGATATTATCATGATTCTTATTAATGATGAGAAGCAGGCTGATATGTATAAGAGAGACATTGAACCAAATCTTGAGCCTGGTAATATGTTAATGTTTGCACATGGTTTTGCAATTCATTTTGGACAGATCATTCCACCTAAGGACGTAGATGTAACAATGATTGCTCCTAAGGGACCGGGACATACAGTAAGAAGTGAATATCAGGCTGGTAAGGGTGTACCTTGTCTTGTTGCTGTACATCAGGATGCAACAGGAAAGGCTCAGGATCTTGCACTTGCATATGCATTAGCAATTGGTGGAGCAAGAGCCGGTGTCTTAGAGACAACATTCCGTACAGAGACAGAGACAGACCTCTTTGGTGAGCAGGCAGTACTTTGTGGTGGTGTTTGTGCATTAATGCAGGCTGGTTTTGAAACAGTAGTAGAAGCAGGATATGATCCAAGAAATGCTTATTTCGAATGTATTCATGAAATGAAGTTAATCGTAGACCTGATTTATCAGTCAGGATTTGAAGGAATGAGATATTCTATTTCTAATACAGCAGAATATGGTGATTATATCACAGGTCCTAAGATTATTACAGAAGATACTAAGAAAGCTATGAAGAAAGTATTAAGCGATATTCAGGACGGAACATTCGCAAAAGATTTCTTATTGGATATGTCTCCGGCAGGTGGACAGGCTCACTTTAGAGCTATGAGAAAGCTTCATGCAGAACATCCATCAGAGAAGGTTGGTGCAGAAATCAGAAAGCTTTACAGCTGGAATAATGAAGAAGATAAGTTGATTAACAACTAATAAAAAGTATAAGAAAAGAGGGATTGCAGCTGCAATCCCTCTTTTCTTATACTGATTTACAGGGAAAGTTTTTTGTCAAGCAGATAAGCACTTCCAAATACACTGATACAAATCATAATCAGATTTAAGAAAATGGAAGGAATGATACTGATAAATACTTCCCAGATATTTACAGGTTCCGGAATGAGTACAGGCATCATTGCACCTATAATACCAAAAACATAGGTTATTCCCATGAAAAATGCAAAGCTTACAATTCCGCGGAATCGGTTGTTCTGTAATAAAGTTGCACTTAATGTAATGGCAAGATAGGCAATTGTAACGGAAGAAAAAAAGGAAATGATAAAGGTTATTACAAACAACAGGATGCCTAAAACAAAGTTGTGGGAATTAATGCCCATCATAATCATAACGGATTGAATGGAATCCATGGCAAAATCTAAATCAGGATAAGCATCAAATAATAACAGCCAGTCAAAATATCCGACACCGCAGATTACTGTCATAAAAATAATGCCAATAATCAGAATGGTGAAGATTTTGGAAAAAATAATACTAAGCGATGTAGTTGGCGTCATGAAAATCAAGTAGCTGCTCTTGGAATTTAATTCTTTGGAGTAGTTTGCAATGGCAAGGATAAAGATGGCAAAGTAGCAGACTGAGGCATATAGCATCAAAAAGATTATACTTTCTGCACTTTTTTCAGAATCCTGGATGTAAATACTGTATAAGAAATAGCTCTCTAACAGAAAAAATAACACTGCCAGAGTAATGATAAAGTTTCTGCTTTTTCTAAATTCATATTTTGATAAAGTTAACATGAGTTCCTCCTTCTGTTTTAAAATGGGCAATCAGCATAAATTTCTTTGTAAAGTTCTACAATGGATTTTCCATGGGATGCGTATAACTCTTTTACATCGCCCATCATGGCAATTTTTCCATATTTGATAAAAATAGCATAATCAATCATTGGTTCCAGTTCGTCAACCAGATGACTGGATAATACAAAAGTCTTGTCTGGAGAAAGATTGTGTGCGATGGTATCGATGACACGTTCTCTGGCAATGATATCAATGCCGTTTAATGGTTCATCCAGCATAATCAGTTTTGCATTCCGACTGAGTGCTACGGCAATTTTTAGCTTTGCCATCATACCAGAGGACATTTTATTTGCTTTCAGTTTTAAATCCAACTCCATGTGTTTTAACATATGTTCATATTTCTGACGGTCAAAGTCATCAAAAAAGTCTTCATAATATTTTCCGATATCGTTGCAATTCATATAAGGATAAAAGTACGCTTCTGTTGGCATGTAAGCAGTGTGTGCTTTGGAATAGGTACCGATTGGCTGCCCTTCAAATAAAATGGTTCCGGAGGTCGGTTTGATCAGTCCGGCCGCCATCTTCATAAAGGTAGTTTTTCCACTTCCGTTTGGTCCCAGAAGAGCATAAGTTTTTCCCTGCTCGAGGGTAACTGTAATGTCTTCCACGGCAGTTACGGTCATGTATTTTTTCATAATGTTTGTACATTGTAACATGAAATAAATCCTCACTTTCTTTTTTTCTCTCAGATACTTGTCTATACTAGCACATTTTCAGAAAATATGCTATAATAAACCGCAATATTCTACATAAACAGGAAGGAAAATTAAAATGAGATTTGTAATACAACGAGTATCCCATGCCTCTGTTACGGTGGATGGGAATGTGCTTGGAAAAATTCAGAAAGGATTTATGGTTCTGATTGGCATTGAAGAAGAAGATACAAAAGAGATAGCAGATAAGATGATTCGCAAAATGTTGTCATTGAGGATTTTTCAGGATGAAGAGGGGAAAATGAATTTGTCTGTCAGAGATGTAAAGGGAGAACTGCTGTTGATTTCGCAATTTACGCTATATGCGGACTGTAGGAAGGGCAATCGCCCATCTTTTGTGAAAGCGGGAAAGCCGGATATGGCGGAAGCAATGTATGAATATATTATCACAGAATGTAAAAATCAGGATATCCCTGTGGAACAGGGGCGGTTTGGAGCAGATATGAAAGTAGAGTTATTAAATGATGGTCCTGTGACAATTCTTCTTGACAGTCATGAATTGATAAAATAAAAACAAACCTTTTTACACCAAATATAGCAGAGCTGGTATTTACCAAAGATGAAAAATTTGTTATGATGGGAGATGAAAAGCTGAAAGAACAGATAACAGAAAGGAATAGCGATGAAAAATATTGTTGATTTCAGATTAAATGAAGTAAAAGTAAAGGATGCTTATATAAAAAATGCATTGGAAAAAGAATTAAATTATTTAAAAGCTTTTGATGTGAACCGACTGGTGGCAGGCTTTCGAGAAGTAAACAAACTTCGACCAAAGGCAGAGCGGTATCCGGGATGGGAGAATACAGAAATTCGCGGTCATTCTCTTGGTCATTATATGACTGCGGTGGCACAGGCCGTGGCACAGACAGGGGATGAAGAACTGAGCAGGAAATTATCGGCTATTGTGGATGAACTGGCACAGGCTCAGCTGAGCAGCGGGTATCTTTCTGCATTTCCGCAAACATTGTTTGATAATGTGGAAAATAAAAAACCATGCTGGGTTCCATGGTATACCATGGATAAAATTATATCCGGTTTGACGGCAACATATGTCTTGACAGGAAATGAACGGGCATTGGAGATTGTTTCCAAATTGGGCGACTGGGTATACACTCGTACTTCCCGATGGAGCAAAGAAATACAGGATACTGTGCTTGCGGTGGAGTATGGAGGTATGAATCAGGCTATGTATGATTTGTACCGGGTAACCGGGAAACAGGAACATGAGCAGGCTGCCCATATGTTTGATGAAATGACATTATTTGAAGAGATTCAAAAAGGCCATGATATTTTAAATGGAAAGCATGCCAATACCACCATCCCAAAATTCCTGGGAGCTTTGCACCGCTATATGGCAAGGGGATACCAGACGGAAGATCAGTTCTATCTGGAAGCTGTGGAAAAATTCTGGGAAATCGTTACTACCCATCATACGTATATTACAGGGGGTAACAGTGAGTGGGAGCACTTTGGAGAACCGGATATTTTGGATGCAGAACGAACAAATTGCAATTGTGAAACCTGTAATACCTATAATATGTTGAAACTCTCAAGAGAATTATTCCAGATTACCGGAGAGAAAAAATATCTGGATTTTTATGAAAATACATTTATCAATGCAATATTGTCTTCTCAGAATCCGGAGACGGGAATGACGATGTATTTCCAGCCAATGGCAACTGGATTTTTCAAGGTATACTCCACACCATTTGACAGTTTCTGGTGTTGTACCGGAACTGGTATGGAGAACTTTACAAAATGCAATGACAGTATCTACTTCCATGATACAGAAACGGTTTATGTGAGTCAGTATATTTCTTCTGAATTGAATTGGGAGGAAAAAGGATTTCTTATGGTGCAGGAATCTCAAATTCCGGATACTACCAGGACTGTGTTCCGTATATTGAAAGGAAATGCAAAGCTCTCACTTCGTGTTCCGGATTGGGCAGCAGGAGCAATGTCTGTAACGTTTAATGGGATGACAGAGAAAGTGGAAGATGAATTTTTTACACTGGATGTGTCTGAGGGAATGTCTGTTGAAGTTGAGATTCCGATGGAAGTTCGTGCGTATCCGCTGGCAGATAATCCACACTGTATCGGTCTAAAGTATGGACCAGTGGTATTGAGTGCAGGCCTTGGTATGGAAGATATGGAAGAAAGCAAGACTGGTGTGGATGTGACGATTGCTACAAAAAATATGCAGATTAAGGATTTTATCACAGTGAAGGCAGCAGACGGCAGTGAGTACAGCACGGAAGAGGATGTGGAGCTTTGGCTGGAACACCTTTTAGACCATGTAGAAAAAATGCCTGGACAGTTGAAATTTCATCTGAATGGTACCGATAGTGACGATTTGATTTTCACACCACATTACAAGCGTTATAAAGACCGCTATGGTATTTACTGGAATATGGTAGCGAAAGATTCCGAAGCCTTACAGAAACATATCTTAGAAGCAAAGCGGAGCGGAAGATTGGAACAGGTGGTGATTGACAGCATTCCTCTTGGAAATGACCAGTATGAACTTTTACATAATATTCAGGGAGAAAATACCGGAGCAGGGACGTTTAATGGCGAGATGCTGCGTCATGCATGGTCGGAACAGGGATGGTTCTCTTATGAAATGCAGGTGAATCCGGAGGTAAATAACTATCTCATGGTAACTTATTTCAGTGGCAATGCAGGAAGAACGTTTAATATCTATGTGGATGGGGCATTGTTAAAAGAAGAAACCATTGAGAACCGAAATCCTGGTAATTTTTATGTGGAGTACTATTTACTGCCGAAGGAATGGATTCAGGGAAAAGAAAAGATTACTGTGAAATTTGCAGTTCGTGGAGACAGTTGGGTAGGTGGAATCTTTGATAAATTAAATATTGTAAAGGATTACGCAAAGGTAACAGGAATCGAGGAGCTGAAAATTTCAGGAGGAGTACTGAATCAGATATTTTCCAGAGACCGGGAACATTACACACTGACTCTTACGGAAGAACAGGCAGTGATACAGTGGATGGCAGTATTGACAGATCAGTCTGGATTGTTATATTATAATGATATTCTGGTAGATGATTCCCAGAGCAGAACAGATATGGTAAAAAAAGGTCAGACAATGACATTGAAAACAGTTGCTCAGGATGATATGACAGAACAAATCTATGTGATAGAAGTGATATAATGGAGGATTGTTATGGGTGGTAGTGAAGGAAAATTATATATTGAGAAGGAATTCCTGCAATTTGAATTAAACCTGCAGAACAACTATAAAGACATTGCATTTGAGAATTATACAAAGGTTCATGATATGTTGGATAGTTTTTTGGAACAGGGGAATATTACAACTGGATATTATAAGCGGATGAAGAAAAAATTAAAAAAATATGATGAAATTTATCATCCGAAGGAAGAAGAACAGGAAGAAAAATAAACAGGTAAGATGGGGGCTGTCGGAAAATAGATAGTCCATAACAGCTGAGGCTGTGACATCAAAAGTCACAGCCTCAGCTAAATTTTTCACTAAAAAGAGAAAAAAGATGGCTAACGACAACCATCTTCTCTCCATTAT
>CALWLV010000089.1 GCA_944381595.1 uncultured Roseburia sp. | reverse complement strand
TTTTCCTGGCACCATTGACCTACCGGCAGCCCGCTGCTCCGGCAGGCCTCCACACGCCGACTCCATTCCACCAACCGCTGTTGCTGATTGGCTCTCTGTAAACTTGCCGCCTTCTCCATGCCTGCACTTCACTATCTTGGAGTCTGGGACACTCTCTGGTACTACCTTGTACTACCATGCACTTCCTCAGACTCCTATAGTTTGGCAGAGACATTTTATCCTGACAAGTCGCCGACTGTTTTTACGCTTACGACTCTTATAGTTTGGCAGAGACATTTTACCCTGACAAGTCGCCGACTGTTTTTACGCTTACCTTCAATCACAATCGTCCCGCTGCCGCCTGGGGCTATAAAAGCCCCGTTCAGTACAGGACCGAACGGGGCTTCCTCTAAATTTGCATTTCTGTGTCTACTTTTGCTTGACAAGTGCATGCTGCAAAACCAAGATGACGTCTTTACTCTATCGGACTCAGCCCGCGGGTCGGGCAAACAACTCAATCATAAAATCAAGTGCTTTTCCAATAAGTAGTTCAGCTGTAATAATGAATGGTATTAAAATAACATATACATTTTATAAAAATCATCTCTTGCTATTTATTCTATTTGCTTTGCCACACGCAAAGCCCGGTCCAATGCTTGATCCATATTGTAATATTTATAATCAGCTAAACGGCCACAGCAAACTAGATTCCTAACTGTATCGGCTTGCGCCTTATATTTTCTATATAAAGATTCATTATCGGCATTTAATATGGGATAATATGGTTCAAGTTTTTCTCCACTTTGATATTGCAATGGAAATTCCAGTGCAATAGAAGTTACGTTTTGCTCTTTTTTTTGCGGAAAGTGTGAGTACTCCGTAATTCTGGTAAACCCCTCCACCTCTGGATAGGCTACTAGCGGTGCCTTCTGGAAATAACGCATCGCTTTCGTCTGCCATTCAAAATGCAGGCTACGATACGGCAATGGTCCATATTTTTGTCCAAACAACTCATCTAGAGCACCCGTATATACAATCGGCCTTTCCGTCTTTATTCCGTCAATATAAATATCTTCATTTACTATCTCTAAATGATCTTCTGCGTTAACATTAAGATGAACATCTATATTTGGATGGTCAATCAAGCGAGAAAACCATTTTGTATAGCCGTCAACAGGAACCATTTGCCATTTATCGTCAAAATAGCCATCCTGATAAGACAGCAGAACAGGCACACGCTTGAGTACGGATGGGTCAATGTCTGTTGGTTTAATTCCCCATTGTTTTGCTGTATAAAGCGAATAATCATGTTGAAATAAGAATTCTGCATACTTTTTTATTGTCGCATTTTTGCTCTCAAGCAATTCGACAATGGTGACTTTGCTTTGTCTGGGATATTCTCGCTTCAACTCTGACTTTAAAAATTCTGCGTCTTCTTTTGAATAAAAGTCATCTATCGTCTGAAAGTTAAATGGGGAAGGTGTAAATTTCTCCAGCATGTATACCTGGCATTTAATTGGGAAATCTACCCATTCTGAAAATTGTTGCATATATTCCATTAGTGCTACATCATTTGTATGAAATACATGAGGGCCATATTTGTGCACACAAATTCCATTGGAGTCAATATAATCATACATATTTCCTCCAATGTGGGACCGACGCTCCCAAATAGTTACTTTTTTCCCGTTATCAGCTAAATATCTGGCAATAACACCGCCTGTCAAACCACAACCAACAATCAACACTTGATCCATTCTCGATTACACCTACTTTTAATCATCATAGTAGACACGGTATGAGTTACTAAAATAGTCTGTAAGAGGATACACAATATGAAAAATTGTCTTTTGAGCATTGAAATCAATTACAGACATCACCGGAGCTTTTGTTGTGCGCCCTCCCCATCCAATTACAAACAGGTCATCCTCTAGTTTTTGTGCGCTTCCCATAGTTGCACTAAACTCTTCATTAATTGTGTATTCTTTAAACTGTTGTAATGTTTTTGTTTGCTCATTAATCCAATATTCTACTACTCGGCTTTTTCCTTCTACAAATGAATCGTAGGATTTATTTCCATTATCAAATACGGTGATACTACCTTTGTCTGTATATCTGGCATAATGTTGGAATGAAGTCTTTTGAATTTGGGTAAGATTAAATTCGTCCATCTTCCCCCCTAAAAACCATATAATTTCTCCTGTTTTTGAATTGATTTTTAGAATCGTGGACAAATTTCGAAATGAACAGAGGTAATTTCCATCCTTAGGATCTATTTGGATAGAATTTAAATGTGCATAATCATTCCATTGCTCTTTTTTATTGTAATAATCTGCGTTTAGGCTCAGGTCATATAATTCTGGATAATCAGTACTATCCCATTGCCAGACTAATTTATTATTATCAATTTCTTGTATAATGGCAGCGGCAACTCTCGTTCCATATTCTGAATGAGGAATATGGTCAGGTATATTAAATACTGTTTTCCCATAATAGCCTATAACAATATAATGTCCTCGTCCCAGAACAATAAAGTCATGGCTGTCTAGAGGTGTGCGATTTCGAACCAACTCATTTTCCAATAAATATGGTACATTATCAATGACATTATATTCCTGGTCCATCACTAATTCGCTTGCTGGGACATATCCTACATCTCCCAGTCCAAGGCCTTCAGTAGAAGCAAGCGCAAACGAATATAAATTTTCTGTTGGCAATTCATGTGCTTTAAAATCCAATACTGTTTCGCCTAAGTTCCAATAAAAAATAATATTTCCTATTGCATCAGTTTTAAGCAAATAATTATTTAGCGTTAGAAAATACGAGCCAGATTGTACTTGTTCGGAAAAATGTTCTGCAATAAACTGGGGGGCGGAAATAGGATAAGTC
Source organism: uncultured Roseburia sp. (assembly GCA_944381595.1). Taxonomy (GTDB): domain Bacteria; phylum Bacillota; class Clostridia; order Lachnospirales; family Lachnospiraceae; genus CAG-303. Next base: position 17,129 of record CALWLV010000089.1, on the reverse strand, counting down.
CGAATACTGCTTATTATAGATTGCTGGGTATTTAAATCCGTAATTTCTAACGATATATATGTATTACATCCTATTTCATCTAACCCAAAACTGGTTTCTTGGCTTCCTAAAACAACGTCATTTAGTAATACGGAATATTTATTTTTACTTCCAGTATACTCGACCTTTGCATAATTTGGAGCGTCTACACGAAGCTGAGGCACTTCATATACTTGTGAAGTATTAGGATCGATTTCAAAAACAGCTCCGTTTATAGTAAGGGTTACAGTGGTCGCAGCTACTTGATCATTTTGATTTTCTGAGGTACAAGAGGGCAAAAAAAACACAAATATACATATAAAGGCAAGCAGAAATGGATATGCAAGATCTCGGCTTGTTTTACTCATAATTAAAATCCCCCGTTTCGGGCCATAAATTCTATAAAAGTCTGAAGGTTCTTATCTTTCTCGGCAAGAATAACATGCTTTTCTCCCCCTATTTTCTCTAAAGGCCAAGTTACATGTAGATCCGGGTCATTCCACAGAATGCCATCGTCATATTCACCATAGAATTTCTCCCCGCATTTGTAGGATACAATAGAGTCTTCTAATACAAGATATCCATGGGCACATCCTGCCGGAACCAAAATCTCATTATGTTTTTCCCCTACCAAGTCAAAAGAAAGCCACTTCTTGAAAGTTGGGCTTTCTTTGCGCAAGTCCACGACTACGTCCCAAACATGACCCCAAATACACCGAACCAATTTGGGCTGCTGTTTCACTCTTTGAAAGTGAAGCGCTCGGATGACTCCTTTGTGGCTAGTAGTATAAAAAACTTCTGCCAGATCGTGATGGATACCATTTGCCTCAAACACTTCTTTAGAATAATCCTTTGTAAAACATCCTCTTATATCATCTGCATTGAATGGAACCACTTCAATAAGGCCGGGGATTTCCGTCTTGTGAAATTCAAAATGTTGAATCATAGTCTTCCCTCCTGAATCTGCTTTCTAATCCAAGGCACTGTTTCCGCAATTCCATCTTGAAATGACACATGCGGTTCATAACCAGTATCATTCATCAGTTTAGAGCAATCAAAAATTGACTCTGGCTGTACAGTTCCATTAAAGGGAATTGCACCTAAGTTCAGCTGAATAGACGGGTCCACCGCATCCCGGATCATTTTAATATATTCTTTTAGCTGTGTTACAACTCCACTGCCAATATAATAGGCATAATTTTTTTTACCAGCGGCCCCAATGCAAGACAATCCTCGGGCTGTATCCGAAATATGCACAAAATCATAAGACTGTTCACCAGAGGTAAAGTTGGCGGGGCGTCCTTCTATCATGGTCTTTGCCGCAAAGTTAACAAAATTTGAGGTGTAATTTCCAATTCCATAGGTGTTGGAAAGATAGGCCCAACAGTGATCAATTCCCAACCGGCTGCACTCTGCTTTGCTCATATAATGAGCCGTAATCTTTGCAACACCATAACAACTTACAGGATTGGGCGTAGTTCCATCCAAAGGTGTATATGCGTTCACATCCAATTCCGCCAGGGTCCCTGCACCTATAAATTTTTCACATCCAAGCTTTGCCGCTTCGTTGACTGCATCTAACATCCACTCTGTATTCGTCAGCTGCAGCTTATAATTTCCGCGTGCCGGACCAGTGGAACCGGCCCAAGCTAAGTGGTAGAATACGTTTGCTTTTTCTTGTACTCGTTCAGAAAGTTTGTCCAGTTCCTCCATTGGACAAAAAACGACTCGGACTCCTGGGAGTCCCAAGATTTCTGTTACATCAGACTGCGCACTACGAACCACTGCTGTAACCTTGATGCCTTGTTTTGCAAGTTCTTTAACTAATGCAGTGCCTACAAAGCCATTTGCGCCTGTTATGATTGCCGAGGTCATACCTCATCTCCTCCAAGTCCGCAATATTCTGCAATCTGCTGATCCATAATTTGAGAAATTCTTTCTCCTCTTTGCCAGGCCTTGGTCCACTCCACGGTCTTTTCGATAGCTTGGTCAATATGCCATCGTGGTTTCCAGCCAAACACAGCCTTCAGCTTAGAGCAATCCAGCTTCAGAAAATTTGCCTCATGTGGTGCATTTTCCTCTGCTTGATTGACCCATTCTGCGCCTGTTCCCCAAATGCGGCAAAACAGATCGGTTAGTTCACCTGTAGTCACACAGTCACACTCATCGGGCCCAACGTTGTACCACCCCGCATATTTTTTATCCTCATACTGTTTCTGCGCAATCATGAGGTAAGCAAATAACGGCTCCAATACATGCTGATATGGACGGGTAGAATGTGGGTTTCGCACTATAATAAGCTTATCCGCTTGTACCGCACGCACACAGTCAGGAATAATACGGTCATTGGCAAAATCCCCTCCACCAATTACATTGCCCGCACGCGCCGTGGAGATCGCAGATGCCTCTGGTACCGAAAAAAAGCTATTTAGATAACTGTGCGTAACCAGTTCCGAACAAGACTTAGAGTTGGAATAAGGATCAAACCCATCCAGCATTTCGTTTTCGCGGTAGCCCCAGGGCCATTCATTATTTCGATAAACTTTATCGGTTGTTACATTCAAAAAACTTCTTACGCTCTGACTCTTCCGAACACATTCGAGAATATTCACTGTGCCCATGACATTTGTTTCATAGGTATAAACAGGATCTCTATAACTATCTCGAACAATGGGCTGTGCAGCTAAGTGTAAAACAATTTCGGGCTCAGCCTGAGTAAATGCCCTGCATAGGGCATTCCGATCTCGGATGTCCCCTATAACAGAGGTCATTCGATCTTCCAACTCAGCTATTTCAAACAAGCTGGGCTGTGTGGGTGCAGGCAGGGAATAGCCGGTGACCTTTGCGCCTGCATACAGGAGAATCTGACACAGCCACGATCCTTTAAATCCAGTGTGCCCTGTTACAAATACGCGCTTATTCCGGTAAAAATCAAAATCAATATACTTCATTAGTCTGCCCACACTTTCCACGGCGCTTGTCCTAAGTTCCACAGTTTTTCCAGCTGTTCCTTTTCTCGCACAGTATCCATGCACTGCCAGAAACCGTTATGCTTATATGCCATTAGTTCACCCAATTTAGCAACTGTCTCTAGCGGAGCTTTTTCCAAAACTGTGCTGTCCCCTTCGATATAATCAATAAACTCAGGTTGACAAACCATAAAGCCAATATTGATCAAATTCCCGTCTCCCTGTGTTTTTTCCCGGAACTCCTTAATACAGCCGTTTTTATCAATATCCAACACGCCAAACCTCTGACCAGCGTTATACGCCGACATTGTCACCATTTTTCCATGTGCCTGATGGAATTTTACCAATTCAGCGATGTTCAGATCAGATACACCGTCCCCGTAGGTCAACATAAATGGCTCATTACCAATATAATCCCGCACCCGCTTCACACGGCCACCCGTCATTGTATGCAATCCAGTATCTACTACTGTTACTTTCCACGGCTCAGAGTTGCTTCGATGAATAGTCATCTCGTTTTTTCCATTGGTAAAGTCATAGGTAATGTCCGATGTGTGCAAAAAATAATCTGCAAAGTACTCTTTAATTACGTGTTGCTTATATCCTGCACAAATAATAAATTCATTGAACCCATATGCGCCATAAAGTTTCATGATATGCCACAAAATAGGCATACCACCCAATTCCACCATGGGCTTTGGCTTAAACTGGCTTTCTTCTGAAATTCTTGTACCGAATCCACCGGCTAATAACACCGTCTTCAAAAGTCTCTCCTCTTTTCTTTTGTTTTAAATTTTAATTTACCCCTTATTTCTCTAATAAAGCGCATTACTTTTCTAACAGGTTCCAAATACCTCCAACTTCTGGAGTTTGTTAACCTTGCTACTTCTCTTCCTAAAACTTGGCATTGCGCTTCTAGTTGATTAATATAATTTGTATAGCTTTTTATAGCGTTCATATGCAACGCCACAAACGGTTTTTCGCAAAGTTGATAAATTTCAGAATAAACTCGATAAAACAAATTGCTTTGATTTATTTCATAGTACAATCTATCGCTTGATAACAGTAAAAAATCATTTTTTAACAAAATATTTTGATTTGTCAATGTGTATCCGTTTTCTTCAATATATTCTTGGATGTATTTTGAAAATACAGACTGCGTTGACTCCTTTTTATCTGAGAAGATGTCTTCATCTATACTTTCCTGATCATCAGAAAATATAAATTCGTCTTCCAGTAAAATATCTTCACAGACTTTTTTTATAATTGAATTATGAGGTTTTGCTGCAATTACTCCGTCGCCGATTGTATTTAATGAATCATAGCCGATCGTCAAACTATGCATCCTCAGTTCTCCAATAGGTCCATTCATCATCATATGAGTATCAACAACAATTCCACCGTTGTCGTATAAATATTTTAATAAATAATATTTAGATATTTTTTCTATATCGCCTTTTTCGTAAAATCGAGAAATATATTCATTTTCTTTTATGTTGCAGTTAGACTCATTTAGTTCAACTATTTCATAACCAACTGTATACTTCGTCCACGAATCAATACATTTCTTTTCAATTTGTGTTAATTTTTTTTGGCCAAATGTGCTATAAATTATGCGCTTTGGAACCATTTCTTTCTTAAAATAGTCATAAACACTTCTTAACCCTTCACGATTAGCACGTAAATATTTATTTTCAAGTATTTTCTCTTTGTGTTTGAAAAGAAATGGAATAAAAATATCTTGATGATAAAAATATTCCGTAAAACAAAACCAATGCAAAAATCTTACTACATCAAAAATTATTTCCTCTTCCCATTTTTTGTTGCAATTTTCCAGTATATGGTCTAAAGTATCAACAACAGTAGCTTGTCTCATTCGTTTTTTGGTATTGGTTTCACTAGCTGGGTTCAACCTATTATAGTAGTAGAAAACCTCATCTACATAAATAACTTTTTGAACAAAACTATACATAATCAAATTAAGGCCAGTATCGCAATGAATTTGGCTTTTATACTTTAAATTATTTTTTATGTATACCTCCCTCTTAACAATTTTTCCCCATGGCGCCATATGAGGATTAAGCATAAAATCCTTTAAAGGCAGTGGACCTGAGTTTGCATTAACTTTTGAACGAATGGAATTGTTTTTTCCTAATACTTCGCAATGATCGCACAATGCAATATCAGCATCATATTCTTGAGCAGCATTATACAGCGTATTAAACATTGATATATCGCACCAATCATCACTGTCAACAATACTGATGTATTCACCTCTTGCTGTGCGAATTCCAATATTCCACGGTTCAGCCGGATCACCTGTATTTTCTTCTAACGTAATAATTCTAAATTTATCAGGATATAAAGATTCAAATTCCTTTAAAATCGCACCAGAATTATCTGTTGAGCCGTTATTAACGGCAATAATTTCAATACTATTAATAGTCTGCTCCGCTAAACTTTTCAAACACTTCTTTAAGTATTTTTCGGTATTATAGACTGATAAAATTACACTTACTTTTACTATATTCATTTTATCTGTTGTTAAATTCACTTTTCCAGCTTCCTTCCGCTTTTTTAAACTTTACAACTATATATATGGTGGTAAAAAGCAACATTACGACCCCTTTTAACGTCTCAATCACGCTTTTTTGAACTAAAAATGCCGTTTTATCGTATGTATTGTAATTTAGCGCTTCTTTTGCTCTCCAAAATTGTTCAACTTTTGGTTCATACGCAGAAACAACAATTTTTTTTCTGCTTGGAAGAATAAGCCCATTTAGCAATATTAATTTCAATATTCTGTTGTGCAGCGGTGGGCGTTTATATTGTTTATTAAAGCTAGTGATGTCAAAGCCTGAAGGAACTGATGCTAATTTTTTAAGGACATAGCCACAATTATTTATTTTATTATAAAACTCTCCACAATCCGCCTCTAAAATCCACTTTTTTCCTTTGCAAAAATCTCTGGCTCCTCGAAGTATCAAATATGTATTTAAATATCTAAATCTTAATATTTCTTTACAAGTATTCTTCCAAAGTGTCCTTAAAAAAATTGTCTCTGTTTTTTTCTGTACATGTAATGCATTTACAATGGCCATATTACGCATGTCATAATATTGATACACAGAATTTACTCTGCATTCGGGGGACACATGCCATACACATATTCCATTCAATGTAAATTGTCTTTTATTTCTTAGGCCAAACTCTACATCATCTCTATGAAAATATACTGGTACTGGATAACCATTTTTCTTAATACAGGCTGTTGGTATACAACAATACCACCACCCCATATATTCTGTTTTTTCCTCTATATCATTGAACAAAACAGAACTAATTTCCCGCATATCTAAGCCTGACTTGACGCTGGTGATTTGTCCCATATTCCACAGAGCACCAGATTCATGCTGAATTTCAGGCTTGTCAAGTTTCATAAACGCCCCGCCAAGCGTATAATGTTGGTATGGTAGGAGTAAACATCTCAAAAAAAGATATGTACGTTCTAATATACTTGGTGCAAAAAAAATATCATCATCCATAAAAATTATGTAATCAAAATATTTCCTTTTATAATTTATGATTTTCTTTGCTCCAGCTGTAAAGCCGCCTGCGCTTCCTAAAGCGTCGCAATATTGTATATGTATTTTGTCGCTAAGTTCTTCTACTGACATTCTATAATTTCCAGCATTATCAGTGATAAATATCTCTATATGATCTGCAAAATGGCATCCTTGAGATGAAGACATATAAGACGTTATATTTTTTAAATTCCTGTCTACATCATTATTTCTACAAAATGTGCATATATTTAATGCAATATTACACTCTTTTCTAAAGCTCTTTACTTGATCTGTCATATACTCACCGCTATACAGAGTACTATCTTTATATGCAAAAATCCTAATCCCGCATATGTCTGGTGAGCCTTGAATTGGTAATCTATAAAGTTGATTACTGTTTACATCTTGTTCATCTATAACCGTCTCAATAATTCTGGACCTCATCATTGCATATTGGAGAACTTGTATTTTAATCTTTCCTTGAAAATTTAATCGCAGATAAACTGATGATATTCCTGTATACTTATTCCATTTTTTATAAGAAAAGGCGTTGTACAATGTTGTACAATCTATTTGCATATGAGCTGACAGACAAAGTGCATCTTTTGTAATCTGCACTTTGTCTGCACTGCCATTTAGTCTCCAATATAATTCGTGTGATTGAATTTCTAATTCGGGTAAAAATTGTATGGTCTGTAATTTTACATAATCTTGATGTTGCATCTTATATGACTCCAGAATTGTGTTGTACGTTTCTTTAATATTTCGTACTTTTTCGGTGTTATTCTTATCATGTTAAAAATGTACAAAATAATTTGTTTGCATCTACAACGGAAATCAATCCACGAATATACAGACTCTTTCCATCTATTTGCCAGTGTTCGACCATATTTTCTATCATCCACATAAATATACAGTGTAGTAAAATGATCCGCTACTCCAGCTTGAATACGCGTACTACAATACTCCAATGCAAACGGAGCTTTTGCGCTGCCTGCCTGTTTAGCCTGCTGATATTGTTGTATCAGGCGCTTAATAACACGTTCCCGGTGTTCCGCATACTTGCCCCGATTACGTGGCGATGTGCTCTGCTCTGGATTAGCGACTTGATATTGATAGACATTACAAGGATAATAAATAATATTCTTTGCATACAAAAACGGCAAAACAATATACTCTTCGTCTACAAAAAAAGTGTTATCCTGCATATAAAATCCATGATCGCGAAGCAGATTTGTTCGATAGGTGGTTGAATGAATTGCTGGAAGTGTTTTTATTGCACAGGAAAAATCTGTGTACAACGTTTCGTAGTTAATCCCAAATGTCTGTGCCGCCCTCAGAATTCTGGCGCCTGTCTGCATATCAACTATTGTGTAGTCTGTCTGGACAATATCAGTATCGCAGTTTTGGAGATATTGTAAAAATCGTTTTAATTCTTCAGTATCTACCCAATCATCTGCATCGATAACACGAAAGTAGGTACCCTGTGCCACTTTTAACGCTGCATTGATAGAAGATCCATAGCCTCTGCTCTCTCGGTTAAATTGCTTAAAAATTTTGGGGTATTTTTTGCAAAACCTTTGTGCTATTTCTGATGTTCGGTCACTGGAACAGTTATTTAAAATAATGACCTCTAAATCATCTTCCAAGTCAGGACTAAAATATGTTGACAGATTTTTTTCAAGACACCATTCCATATTATAAGCTGGAATCGCAATCGTTAAAATAGGCTTCATACTCATCCTCTCGATAACTCGTATTCTGCATCCTTCGCCTTACCAATGCAAGCCGTTCAGAGCCCGGAGGCAAAAGAGAGTAAATAAGTCGGTTCCGTTTAAAATGATGCGTAGCATCATCGTAGACCCAAAAGTGTATCCGCGGGACTTCTAAGCAACGTAGCACTTTCTCCTGTGCGCATTTGGTATAATATACTCCAAATAACCGTTCACCCAAATATCCAAGTGTTTTTTCCCCTAGTTGATCATTCATTTCGTTTTTGATGTCGCTTAATATTGCAAATAACCACTCACAATATTGGTCAAAGTAAGTTCCGCGCATCACAAACATATTACAATAATATTCGTTCATTCCCGTAAGATAACTATCAAAGCTCTCTAAAAAGTTCGGGAATCGCTTTTCTATGCTTTTTCGCGCAAGTACCAGTTCATGTAGTGTATGTCCCGCCGCATTCGCATATCTTATCCATACTGGAATTCCGGTATACTCTGCTATAGGTGCAACAACATCGTAGTCACATAGAAGCGGCCATAATTTCTGCCTTGTGTATTCGCTTATATCAGGCGCTTTAAAAAAGCGGTATGGTGGCCGACGATAAGTAGCCTGTTTTGACATTCCACTAAAATCCAGATATCTCCTGTAGTGAAAAAAACCAACAAAAGAATTGCTGGCCCTGGTTAAATTTTTCCATACCCAATAGTGTGCCCGAAGTTCGCAATAGTACGATAACTGTCCAATATTTTCCCCGCAAGTCGCGGTTGAATTAATTGGGATTAACGTTTCCGATGTAGGAAGACATTGCGTTAATTCATTTTTGTCAAAAACTAAATATAGGGAAATCTCCCCCTGTGGTTCAAAGCACATACTGTTCACATACTTCTGCTGTTTTTCCCTGCATTTTGATTTCGCCATGGTCGAGCCATATAACACGATCACACATATCTTTGATTTGATTCAGATCATGGGAAACAAACAATACGGTTGTTCCCCCTGACATCAGTTCCATCATCCGGGCCCGGCTTTTGGCCTGAAAGGCTTCGTCGCCTACTGCTAGGATTTCATCCACTATAAGAATCTGAGGATTGACTACTGTGGCCACAGAAAACGCCAGGCGCATCATCATACCAGAAGAATAATTCCGGATCGGTACATCAATAAATTCTCCTAGTTCAGAAAAAGCTAGTATTTCCTCGTACTTCTGATTTAAAAATTCTTCAGAATAGCCCAGGATCGCACCATTTAGAAAAATATTTTCACGACCAGTGAGGTCCTGATCGAAACCAGAACCTAGCTCTAGCATAGGTACGATGTTGCCGTGGCATGTTACGTTACCTTGAGTCGGTTTCAGAATGCCGGAGATCACCTTAAGCAGGGTGCTCTTACCCGAACCATTACGCCCGATAATCCCCATCACTTCTCCCTTATATATGTCAAACGAGATATGCTTCAAAGCCCAAAAGTCTTTGTGTCCGATCTTGCCTTTAAGGCTCTTAGTCACAAACTCTTTTAGAGACATGATTCGGTCATCTGTCATACGAAAGCGCATGGATACATCGGCAATTTGAATTATAGTCTTTTTATGTTTCATCATCTCTTTTCTCCTACTTACAGATACAAAACAAATTTATCTTGTGATTTTTTAAAGACCCAAGCTCCTACGGCTAAAACTCCCAGAGCAATCAAGAAACATTGCACATAGACTACTGGCTCTGGAGACACGCCGTCAATAACACAAGAACGCAAGAAACCAATAAAATAATACAATGGATTAAACTTCAGAACCCATGCTACCTCATCTGGCAAAATATTTTCTGGATAAAAAATAGGGGTGAGATACATCCAAATCATGGTCAGAACACCCCAGAGAAACTGGATGTCCCGGAAAAATACCATAGCGGCCGACAAAAGCATACCAAGTCCCAAGCAAAACATGGCAAGGCATACCAATATAAAGGGGATTAGGAGATATGCTTTAGTTGGATAGAGTCCTGAAAATACGGTTACGATGAATAGCGGTATCATGGAGATAAGTAAATTAACCAGAGAGGACAGAATCCGAGTCAAGGGATAGATGTATTTAGGCACGTAAACTTTTGTGATCAGCGTAGCATTCCCGATAATGGAGGAAAGAGCCATCCCACAGGCCTCTGAAAAATAGTTGAATACAACAATACCACTGAGAAGATACACAGGATAATAGGGAATATCAAAACGGAAAAGATTTGAAAATACTATGTATTGTACGATCATAGTAAGGAGGGGGTTCAAAAAACTCCAAAATACTCCTAAAATAGATCGCTTGTACTTGGCCTTGAAATCACGAGACACTAGTTGCTTGATCAAAAAACGGTATTTTTTTATAGCAGATAATGCGTTAATAAGTACACTATGCTTTCCACAACGCCAACGCCAATATACTATCATTAAATATACAAAAATTATCAGGCCAAATGCTATGGCAAACTCCCAATAATGTAAGCCTGTCCAAATATAATCTTCACCACTGGCCGAAAAACACAGCATGCCCTGTACTTGTGTTCCATTAAAGGAAAGCGTATAACCATCTTCCTCAGCTGTAGCTGACATCAAAGGAGTGACTGCACTTCCCGGTAGGGAGTCAGAATAAATGCGCAATAACATAGGAACCATATATACTGTTTCAATGGGAGTGTCAACAGACATAGTAGTAACCATCCCATCAGAAATTGTCGCTGCATCCAACGTCTGTTGCATTAGCAGAGACTGGTCATGCAAATTATAGAGTTCCACATGGATCGTCCCCGCGTTAGCCCGCATATAAGTTCCCCATTGAATTTGTATTGACTCCAACCGCTGAATTTCCACTGCGAACACCTGCTCTACAACAGTACCCTGAGTAAGTTCGACAGTCACCGATTCAGCAGTGGGAATTTCAAGATTACCACGTGATGGTCTGAAATGAAGCTGGTATCCAATTAAAAAATAAAAGGCAATAACCAGCAAAATATAGATACCCAAAAAGCCCAAAAAGAGCTTCTTTAAATAGGCTTTATTAAAAGTTTCATTCATTTTCTGTTTCAAAGACACAATACCACCTAACGATTAGTAAATAGAACATATTATTACAGTGTCAGTGCGTATGCTACTTAAAACATAGGACATAGCATAGTCTGCCCACTCAATTTGTCCAAGGTAATTTCGTGCCAGGGAATCAAATCTTCCCAGGCAGTTTACCAGAAACTTTGTATAGAGATTGCAGCATAGCAGCATGTCCCGCCATAAAAACCACTACGACGTTCAGAGCTGCAGTCGCAGGATTGAATTCCTTCTCTGCCTTGCAGCTGGATTTGATCATGAATATCAGTGCGTAAACCAGCACCCCCAAAAAAATAATCAGCCGCACAATGCTGCTAGGGATCCAATATAGTTCATTATGGGTTTATTTTGTTTTATAGTAAAAGGACTGCACACTTGCAATCCCGTTTTTAAAGACACCCATACCCAAGCCAATGACGGGTATGCGCTGGAGCATCTTCATGCCATGCTCAAAGAACACCAAACGCTGAATGGCTTCTGGCTGCACAGGTCCTGCATACGATTGGTAATTAATTCAAGTCGCAGCATATCGTGCAGGGAAAATCTGCAGCGTTGCCGTTTCCCTCTGCGGCTACCGGCTCCAGCGTCACAAGCACCTCTGTGAAAAATTGGCATATACCAAGACAACACTTATATGCTAACTATAATGGTCCCCAGAAAACAGACCACGACTTTCAAAATAATCGTGAACATGGTAAGCTAAAAGCAAAGGAGAAGATAGAGCTATGTCACGAGGAAAGTACGCACCTGAATTCAAAACAAAGCTGGTCCTGGAGGTGCTCCGTGGGGAGCGGGAACTGGGGGCCATTGCCGCAGAACACAACCTAAATCCCAACATGCTCCGCAACTGGAAAACGGAATTTCTGGAGCATGCGTCCAGCGTGTTCGAAGAGCGGGGCAAAGCAGAGCGGGAGGCAAAGAGAAAGGAGGCCGCTGTCAAGAAGGAGCGGGACAAGATGCTGAAAACCATTGGTCAGCTGACGATCGAACGTAATTTCCTTCAGGATTGCTTTCGCGCAGTCGGGCAGCCCATCCCGGAGTTTGATCCGGAAAAACACCTCTGAGCTGTCGGTACGCCGGCAGTGCGAGCTGCTGCACATCAGCCACTCCTCGGTCTATGCCCCGCCCCCGCAACCCGATGAGGAGAAGCGCCTGCTGCGGGAAGCCATGATGGTCCGGCTGGACTACTGGCACACCATACTGCCGGCCATGGGCATCCGGAAACTGACGGTAAAGCTGCGGGAAGAGGGCTACCCAGTTGGCAGAAAACTGGTGCGGCATCTGATGCGGGAGATGGGTATCTGGGCTGTCTATCCCAAGGCCAACCTGTCAAAGCGCAACTTTCAGGAGGCAATCGTGCCGTATTTGCTGCGCAATAAGACCATTTCTTTCTCAAACCAGGTGTGGTCTATCGACATCACTTACATCAAACTTCACCGCAGCCATATGTATCTTACGGCCATCATCGACTGGTACAGCAGGAAAATCGTAGGTTGGAATCTCTCCGATACGCTGGGGGTACAGCCCGTCCTGGAGGCGGTACAGGACGCTGTGGACCGATTTGGCGCACCAGCGATCCTCAACTCCGATCAAGGCAGCCAGTTTACCAGCAGCGAGTACAAACAACTTTTGAAGGACCTGCACATCCGCCAGAGCATGGACGGGAAGTCCCGGTGGGCAGATAACATTATGATTGAGCGGTGGTTCCGAAGCGTGAAAACAGAGCTGATTTATGTCAATGAATTTACCTCGCCACGTCAGCTGCGGCAGTCCATCCGAGGCTATGTGGAAGATTATAACTGCCTGCGCCCCCATGAAGCCCTGGGCTATGCCACGCCTGATGAGGTCTATCATACAAGCTTCCGCGTCGCCTGACCGCCGGCCTTGACTGGATGCGTCCGGCCTGTTGCGGTCAACAGCGGCGAGGGTGCGACGGAGTCAGGATGCGGAAGCGTCCACCTCGCGTTGGCCAGTGTAACTGGCCGAACGCCTCCCGTCAAGGCAACCTGCTCACGCAGGCGGCTGGCTTTTGCTCCCTGTAAATCCGGCGGCTCGGGCACACCCAAAGTCAGTATTTGTTCACGATAAAATTTCAAGCAGTGGTCTTGACAAGGGAACCATTATAAACACCCCTACAACTGCCCAGCCCGCTGGACTAGAATAGGTCATCGTACTAGTGTGTATCATGATGTCTTTTTTATTCTAGCTTTCCAGTGTTACATTGATTGATCCATCAATGGACAGGGTAAAGGGTATGGACAGCTGCAGGGTAAGCTGCTTATGCTAAAACACGAGGGCACTATCACGCAGATAGGCACTATTATGGTAATTCCTCTCGCAATAGAAACACCGCTCAGGCAAATCATTAGTAAAAAGGCAAGGATCAACCCAGCAATCAGGCCGGTCTTCTTCGGGTTCCAGCCAACTTGCGCCAGAGCTGAAGCAGGTCTACATGCTCTACAGCTTGACACGCTGTTGCTCCCAACTGCTTGGCGCACATACCATGGTTTATCTTAATATTGTATCACGGTCTTCCATTTCCGTCTATCTCATACACAGATCCTGGCCTACAATTTTTCCTAATTGCCCCCCTTGGCCAGCGTCATAAATAAAATTTTCAGGTTAAAAAGTTCCGGTTTTCAATATAGTAGATATCGTACCACCCCTACTCTACATTGGAGATGTCTTCTAGCAAGCCGTTGACCTTGGCCCAGCCGGTGATGTCGGGGCGCACCTGGTACTTCATCATGTACAGAGTGATCCCTCTTTGAATTGCTAGACATAGTGGGTACGTCCGGCCAAGAACCCGCCAGGCACATATCTCCTTTTAAAACACTTAAAAACTGGGGTAGCTTGTCAATGAAAAACTTACGCAGGATAGTGCTGGACTTAGTTTTACAGAGATTGCCATTTTTGATATGACTGGTGTACTAGGGGGATTTCATTCATATGGAGAGGAACTTATACATCATAAAAGTTTTTTATTGTGCCCTATACGCCCCTACTTGAAGATCACAACAATTGGAAAGAACAGCCCCGCACCGATGGCTGCCATCAGTATAATTGGGAAAGATGAAGATAATAAACGCCAAAGAATCTACAATATCCAGCATCCGTTTAACGGCAACGTTCATTCAGTTATTCAGGAAAATATGCCGGATATCCATTAAGGGTATCCCATGAATATTGTCAATCTGAGGATTGGAGAGGATATATTCGGTGCAAAATGGAATCGTAGAGAAGTTGATGCTGTCCTTTTTGGAGGTCTTGGATACTGTTCCCAAGTAAACCGGAACTCCTTTGGCGGAGGGGTCACCACCACCTCGTCCGGACACCTGTGCTCCAGCACCTTGCTCAGGGCTTTGATGCTTCCCGAATAGGTAAAGCCCAGAATGGAATTGCGCTTTGCCAAGTAGCCGTCGTTTAAATAGCTGTACTCCTTCTGTTTATGGACCAACTGGATGTACTGCACCACTATATAGCTGTTCCTCACTAGCAGCATATGCTTGGGGTTAAAGCCCTGCTACCGGAAATGGCGCAAGACAATACGGAGGCAGCTCCACTTCCCGCACGTGCCCACGAAGGAGAGATTAAAGAGATCATTAGGGCAGTTTGAGAGAAGTAGACTTCTTTAATTAAGAAAGAACTAGGTTTGGACAAAGATAAAGTTGATCACACTTCCACAGAATACTCAGGCCAGCCCCAGATAAGAGTCCGTTTGCACAGGAAATCGTACAATCCTATAATAGCAAAGGTGATTAGACAGGATAGGATGAAAAACAACAGATTATTATGTAATTGGCCAACGGCACAGTAAAATGCTATTATGCAAAATATGAAACGAAAAATAAAAGGACACCGACAAGGCAACAAGGAAAATAAATATGTTCAACAGCACATTGACAAAAATTAGAGTGTGTTGGTTTTCCTTGATGTTGCCCTCTACTACACAGATCCCGCAGATACAGATCGGCCCAGCTGCCGGAAGGTCGCCAGATAGGGCCGGTGAAAATTCACAATATAGGAGTAGGTAGATACGGTGAGAAGGGCCTTGGACATACTTTGTCCTTTTTTGTGCTATTATTGCAGAATTAGTCAAAAATTTGTTGTTTTTTGATTATACCACACACTTCATGAAAAGAAAAGCAAACAATCACCCCCCTTTGTGAATCACGGCTTTTCCCAGCCACCCTAGCCAGCCAGACACAGCATATGGGAGCAGAACCGCTCCTACTTTTCAAATGGGTTCTGTGACGTGGTGCCCTCACTAACAGCATTGGCATGGAACACCTTGTCCGGCCGCTTGGCAACAGCTTGGACGAGGAAAATGAGTTCCATGTCAGCCTTAAAATTTGCTATATCCTCCTTGGACAGAGTGCCACAGCGTAACAGGCTGTCTATGTCGGCCTTCAGCTGGATCTCTAGATTATTTTTATAACCTTGATCTACTTAATTATGAGCTGTAGGTCCGCTGGTCCAGGGGCTCCTTGTACAGGATGTTGTCAAAGACCTCCAGAGTGGTTTTGGCCACTCGGTTGGCCTGGAGGATGGCATTGCGCTTGTCAGTGACCATCTGCAGCTGGTTCTGGCCCCCCTCGATCCTGCATAGCAGATAGGCTTTTAACTCATCGTAGGTCTCATCTAGAATCTCCTCCAGGTTGGCAGCGGAGCGCTTGGTCTCCTCCACGTCATCCCGCTCATGAAAGAGGTTGTCGTTAAGCGGGTCCAGCATAGTAGCGGGGTACTCTTTCACCTTCTGTACATAGCCCTTTCAGCAGCTCGTCTAGCTTGTGCTCTCGAATGTAGTGGCAGAGGTGCGGTAGTTGATGATAGGCTGATGGTGGTTCTCTATCACAATCTGCTTTGATATACTTGTCGTTGATCCTGGCCCGGGTGTACTTGCCCTGCCGCAAAGTGCCAATGTAAAAATCGTTGTCTAAGATATCCTGGACAGTTACGATGGCCCAGACAGCCTTGGCCTCCCGCTGGTAGGTCTTTCCGGTCGCCTCCCGCCGTAGCTGTTTCGACATACCTGGGTGGGCACTACCACCACCTCAAACTGCTTCTGCTTATTTAGAGTTACCCGTAGGGTGTAGCGCATAGCTACTCCCCATTCTTCTATCGGCGGTGTACCATCGAGCGTATTTTTGTTGGTGTCGGTGACCGGCATCTCATTAATGAGGAACTGGATTTCAACCAGTCGTCGATGGGGAAATTAATATTATCCCTAATGGAGATGATCTGAGACCTCAGATCCCGCAGACCTTCCAATTCCACCAATCCCAAGCTGTTTCGCCAAGAGAAGTGGGAGACATCCTTGACAATCGCGATGTCATGTTTGTGGCTCATCAGGCTCTTCCGTGTGGATTGGTATCCTTCCCACAGATCAAAGGTGAAGCCCAAGTGGTCCCAGTCCTCAAATAGGGTGAGGGTATTACAAGAAAATTTGCTTTTTATAAAATTTTCTATAATGGCCTTCTGTCCTTTAACGGATACATTGTCCCGGTCCAGTTCGTTGTCCACCGAGATACGGCAGTAGCTCACAATATTAAAACGTTTTATCAATATATTCACTACACTTATTCTTAATTGTAGATAATATTGTATCTTGCGTCACAAAAAATAGCAAGTGGAAAGTGAGCCCTTCCCGGAAAAACGGACACGAAAATACCGAAAAAAACAGAATGAATCTTTAATTTTCTGTGGGATGCTCGTTCATGCTGCCTGAGGTGCCTGGATGCTTGCCTCAAACTGTGTAGGAGAC
>CALWLV010000088.1 GCA_944381595.1 uncultured Roseburia sp. | reverse complement strand
GGTTTAACTACAGCCAGCCAAAACTTTGCAACTTTCTCCAATTTGGAGATGCAACATTCTCCAAAAATATTTTGCACTTTTCTCCAAAAAGTGCTTGCAAAAAACAGATACCTGTTATGATGCAGATTTTTTCATTGCTTCCCCCTTCTTTTTCTTCCCTGGCAGAATACTTTGCAATTCCAAGCATCACCAAGCCAAAGATGATTGTAATAACCGGAAAAATAAGTGTTTCATATTTACTGCCCCAACGAGTGACCTGATTGTCAAAGCCATAGTGAGCAGGAATTTGGTCCGGTAAAAATGGTAATACAATGATTGTAACCAGTAAAGGTAAAAACATCAGAATAAAAAATATAATTTTCTTTACTTTCATCATTACCCTTGTTCATTTTTTTCTTTTTAAATACATTATATCAACTTCCATTTCAAAAATCAATTGGCCTGGATTATTAAGCTCTTTTGAGAATTATTTTCAGGTTATGGTAATCAGTGTGGTCAAGGATTTTCTTTGTCCTTCGGTAGGCTCCTTCAGTTTACCGTTCTTCAGGAGAATGGCGATGCAGTGTACCAGAAACCAGCCATCCGAATGGAATACAAACTGCAGTTCATACTCTTTAACCTTTCTAAGGTGTGCAGGAACTGATTCCAGTACCGCCTCAGCATAAGGTGCCTTCAGCATCTCAAAGTCAGTCTGATACTTTGCCTTAATACGCTCACCGATGGCAAGCAGTTTGTCTCGTATCTCATCGCTTGCTAAAATCACAATCTGCCACGCAGACTTGAAGTGTCCGTCATAATCTCCGTTGGTTTTGATATAACCTCGTTCTGCAAGCCAGGCGTAATCGTGCTTTGACAGTAAGTGATCCTTCTCCCAATTGAAAAGCGTAATGGTTCTTTCATGTTCTTCCTGGATATTTCGCTCCTTTACCGGTTCTCTGTCAGACCATTCCGAATCAATCTGCCACATCATTTGATGATCTCTTTTGTTCCACATAGGACCACACCAATTTTTCATATACACATAGTCCTCAGGGAGAATCATTTCATCCGGTACGACAGTTGCATGGAAGATGTTATGTGCACCGTCAGGACGTATCGTAGCAACCTCTTCAAAAGAAATGCTCTCATCCATCAGCTTCTCACCAGACCAGGCGGCGATATAAGGAATCAGCGACCACAGAATGAAATTACGATCTGCTTTTGGAGACTCGGTCAAAGAGACAGGTTGGTCTGTCTGTTCACACCAGATATCCGGATCGTCAAGAATCCCGGAAGAAGTCAACTCATTATACAGATCATTTGCAAACAGCTCTGCAGCACGCTTGTACATATCATTCTGCATGGCAAGCAACTCTGCGGTAGGCTCGCTGATGATGAAGTTGACAATGTACTTATCCTTCCGTGCCTGCAGAAAACCGTATTCCTCAAGGAATTCTACTTCCGTTTCTACATACACAGGGGAAACACCCTGATCATCGGCAATCTCGTTAATCGTCTTCGCTGTATTGCGCACACAGTAACAAATATTCTGGGACAGTGCGGAACGGAAGAACTCGTCCGGAGACTTTGTGCCAACGGAACCGTCGATGCCGTAAGAGTGGAATTTAATAGGGTTAAATTTGAGTTCGCTTGTTTTTCTCATCGTATCCATACCTCGTTTCAATTCTTTTTTAGCCTCAAACAAGTGCCACTTGACAGTACCGAGAGGAATACCCAGTTCCCGAGCAATGTCTGCCTGCTTGCGATTCTCGAAATAGAATGCTATCACAATCCTTCTTTGCAGCTTGGAAAGGTAAGCAATCTCGTTCTGGAGACGATGGATAGCTTCTGTATTATCGTCGGTGTCCGGCTCAGAATACGGATCCGCAATCAGCTCTGCGACCTCATCAATAGAAACACCGACCATACTTTTTGCATTATTACGATAATAGTTGCTGAGCGTATTATGGGCCACTGTCCAGATGAACTTTCCCATATCTGCAACATCATCCTTGATAAGGAGTGCACGGAACGCTCTTATCGCAATCTCCTGCGACAAATCTTCTGCATCGTGGATGCTTTTACACCTCTTCAGAACAAATCCAAATATGGGCTTTAGATATTCAGTTATAGTTTTCTCTACGTCTTGTCTGTTCACTTATTTTCACCTCATTGAAAGCTTTCACCCATATAGACACGGGAATCTGAAAAGGTTGGAACTTTTTGAAAAATTAAATGTTATCCTGACGATTGAACAAATCCAAAAAATCATCTTACTTAATATGGGATTCTAAAATAATCCAAATACGCCTTATATTTATCCTGTGCGGTCAGACAGGTATCCGTTAGATAGCCTTTTTCATTGTCCCATTCTTTCAAGCCACGATAGTAGAACAGTTTCAGGTTATCCTCAACGATGAATGGAACGATATTATATTTCAGACACTCCTTGAACATAATCAATCTTCCCACACGCCCATTGCCATCTTGGAACGGATGGATTCTTTCAAACTTCACATGGAAATCCAGAATATCTTCAAATTCTTTTTCTTCTTTTGCGTTATACTCTGTCAGCAATGCTTTCATCTTACCGGCAACTTCTTCGGGAAGGGCAGTTTCCATACCGCCCACCTCATTCGGCAGTTTCTTATCATCACCCACTGCAAACCAGTCTTTTCTGGAATCGCTGGTTCCACTTTTCAAAGTCAGATGAAGCTCTTTCATAAACTTCTCCGTCAAAGCAGATTTTGCATGGTCGATGATCATATCAATACATCGAAAATGATTTGCGGTTTCAATCACATCATCTACGTTGAGAACTTCTTTTTCCACGCCGATGGTATTGGTTTCAAAAATATATCTGGTCTGATCGTGAGTCAGACGGCTTCCCTCCATATGGTTTGAGTTATATGTTAAATCAATTTGTGTCTTATGGTAAATACCGCCAGAATATTTGTCTGCTTTTTGTTCCTTCAAAATATCCAGCAGTGTAATCGGATGT
This sequence comes from uncultured Roseburia sp., assembly GCA_944381595.1. Taxonomy (GTDB): domain Bacteria; phylum Bacillota; class Clostridia; order Lachnospirales; family Lachnospiraceae; genus CAG-303. The sequence continues at coordinate 4,332 of CALWLV010000088.1, read as the reverse complement.
TCTTTCTTTTTGTTGGAACGTTCTGGTTTTTCGGCGTTCTCCGGAATATTCCAAGTCTTTCTGGTAAGAAAAGCACCCAATACTCGCCCATGAGCACAGTAGTTTCTCACACTTCGCTCCGATATATTCCATTTTTTTGCTATTTCTGCAACTGAAAGGTATCGCATCTGCTTTCCTCCTCTATCAATCAAATACTATACGAATCTACGTTATAGTATATCATATTACCGGCAATAAATCCAATGCTTCTTCTATTCATCTGGCATATTTTTGCCGTTTTCGGAAGTTTTAATTATTAAAGCATAAAAAGAACCAGACTCCACAATCAAGTGAAATCCGGTTCCTGTTTTTATCTGTATACGATTTCGTTCAACACAATTTCTTCTTATTTTCTTTTAAATATTCACGATGTATATGCCCATATTTTCCGATAAGGCATTCTTCCCCAGGCAGTTCCAAATCCGGGATTATGAAAAATCATAAATATATAAAATCCATTATCATCACTCATCTTCCTTGTTAAACACATTTCCTGCCAACAAAAATAAAATCCCTGAAACAACAAGCAAACATGGCAAAATAAAATCTTGAGTCACTATAAACAACAACACTCCTGCTAATATTTCAAGTAAAAATGCATACTTAAGTAATCTTTTTAACATAATATACCTCTCTTTCATATTCTGAATCTTTATCTATAGTATCCATATCCTTTACTCGCTGTTCATAGTTCTCTGCGAGTTTCCTTTTTCATTTTGTATTTCACACATACATCCTTTATGCATTGATGAAAAGGATTGGTAATTATGATAATTTTCACAATCTTCTAGGTTAAAATTGTTCTGGTTAAACATTTTTGTAACACTATAACCTAACATTTTTGCTACAGAGACATCAGTCTCAGTAGCAGTTCTTCCTCTGAATGATAATAATGCTGATAAATCCATTCATTCTTGAGGGTATTGAAATACCGTTCCATGGGAGCGTTATCATATGGACACCCTGCTTTGCTCATGCTTTGGGTTATGCCTACACTCTCACAAAATTCAGTGAATTCCTTTGATGTGTACTAACTTCCCTGGTCACTGTGTAACATTAATCCGCTTGTATCTGTTCCGGGTTGTGATTCCAATGCTCTTTGCAGTGTACGTTTTGCCAGATCACTTGTGATATATTTATCTGTAATACCGGCAATAAGACAGCGTTCATGAAGGTCTATGATAGAGCAGTTATACCTTTTGCTGCCATCTGTTAAGAACAAATACGTAAAATCCGTACACCATTTCCGGTTGATTTGTTCGGCTGTAAAATTCTGATTCAGCTTATTGTCGAATACTCTATGTGGTGTTCCTTTTTCGTAGTTTGGTTTCTTTTTGCGTACGATTGAAAAAATCTGCAGTTCTGTATTCATATATTTATGAACGGTCGTTTTACTGACAGATATTCCTTTTCTTAGGAGATATACATGAATGGTACGGTAGCCATCAACACCACCATGCAGATGATAAATATTTGCTATCTCTTCCTTGATTTTTGCCTTACGCTCATAATAATCGGATTTACGGTTTTTAAGATAATTATAATACGCATTTGGCATAATGCCAAAACGTCTTAGTAACCAACGGACTCCAAACCGGCTCCCGTATTGTTGGATAAACCGATAAGCCTCTCATCGATTTCCTTTGCAAAGAATGCCGCTGCTTTTTTTAAGAAGTCATTTTCCTTTTGGAGCGCTGCAAGCTCTTTTCGCAAACGCAGATTCTCCTTCATGTAATCGTAATCGGCTTGGGCTTCTTCTTTTGTCTGGCATTCATTACGAAACTGGCTGACCCAGTTGGAGATACTTGCTTTGGATACACCATATTCTTCTGCAAGACCTTTTAATGTACGTCCTTCTTCAAGAGGAAGGCGGACAATTTTCTTTTTGAACTCTGGTTCATAATGTGGTGTCATTTGTTATATACCTCTCTTCCTTCAAAGATTATATCTTATTAGGTTGGGGTGTTACAACTATATTTTACCACAACATTCATTCATATTTTTCTTGCGCCCTCCTATTATACTTTATTTGGCAATCAATTTCATACAATGCTGTTTTATCGACATCAAAATGTAAAATATTTTCTGCTTCTTCATAAGCTAACCATAAATAACTTAAATGTTCATCCGATAACATAATGTTTTTATCATATGTCTCCATGGCAAAACAGTGTACTGGGATCACAAATTTATCCCCCCATAACTCTCTCGCATTTTTAAAATATTTTGTAGGAACATAGGTTTTTGTTTCTATTTCTCTGAATGATTTAAAACCTAAAATTCCTGTTTCTTCAATTGCCTCTCTTTTTGCCGCATCTATTGGAGCTTCATCATCTTCTCCACCACCAGCTATAAACTGCCACACTTTCATATCCTCTCTTAGTAAAACACAATACTTTACTAATCCATTTTCAACAATATATGGAATAACTAGTGTATTATAAGGTGCTCTTGCCATAATCTTATCTCCCTTCATTTTCTAAATTAGCATTAAGCGTTTACTAAATACCACAAGCTGCATAAACACAGCATGTTTTCTTTAAAAAAGCAAATAACTCCTCACTGGATATGGTATAATATAGTTGAAGAAAACTATAAACCATTAACCCAAGAAAAGAGTTAGTATGATATTTATGATACCATACAAACAGCTTTCTTTAAATGATATTTTTACAGATTGTCAATAAAAATTTAAAAATGACAAACCTGCGTTTCTTTCTCTATTAGAGACACATATCGCTATTGATGAAATTATTCCGATGTCTTTTCGCAATCATTTTTATGCGTCTACCGGGCGACACCGTAAATGCTCTTTAAACGCCATGCTTTTGGTTTTGATTATCCAACGCTTGTTTTCTATTCCAACAGATTCTCTTTTGCTACTGTTTCTCAATTATTCAAAATACCCGAGAGATTTCTGTGGGTTTACCAAAGTTCCCGATACTTCTAAAATCACTCGTTTTAAACAGAATTTTATCGACGATTTACAGACTGTATTCGATAACCTTGTTGATATCCCCGAACCTATCTGCCAGGATATTGATAAAGCAAAAACTTCCATGATTTTTTTTGATACCTCCGGTATCGTGGCTTATGTTACTGAAAACAATCCCAAATATGCAAATCGCATTATCAAACAGTTAAAATCCTATGCCAAATCTCACGATTACGACAATTCATTCGACCCTTACAAGGCTGCCTATGCTTTCTTGCCAACCTCTGCTTCACCTAACCACGAGGTAAAACAGCAGCACATAAACGGTCATTTTTGCTAGGCTTATATGTTTGGAATTTTAACCAATGGGCTCGGCATTGTCCGTTCACTTGATTTTTACAACAAAGACTATCTATGCTCTCATCCTAATATTAATGCAGGGAAGAAAATGAAGTCTCCGGACGATGATAAATCATTTGCAGATTCGAAAGCTTTAATTCCAACACTTATTGATTTCAAATCGAAGTATCCTCTCATCAAAGCTTAAAACCTCTCATAGCTTAGGACTTACCAACTTCATATATGCTTATGGCTTATTAAAGTGCGCCTAAAACTGTTGCACATCACCTTTAATTTTCGAAATTGTATTATATACAATTTCAACCCTGTTTTTAATCAAGATTGCAAACTCGTTTCGCAATTACCTATCTAAATTAGCATTCAACACTTCAATTGTTAATTAATGACCAGCCTGCTAAAGATTATTTTACTTTTCGTCCCAAAGACGATATTTCAAGGATTCTATCGCTACGTTATAGTTGGAAACTACATGAATCTTATTTTTATGCCTCTTCGACTTAACCCTTTATATAGTTTCATCAGTGACACTAAGAATTTGAACACAATTCCTCTTCACTATTAGTAGTTTGACCCATTTACTTTTCAACTTTGGATGGCTGTCATAAAACATTTATAAACTTTTTTATTTTAAGTATTTCTCTCATCAAAAAATACTAATCTTTAGCCGTATTACCACACTTAAACGCATGTAGTCTATTTAAGTTGCTGCTACAATAATTTATAGGTTAATATCCTTGCACAGACACCACCTATAATTTGTCTAACATCATCCTTCACTTTCTCACACAATATTTTGTCCGTTGTTTTGAGATAAATACCATAATGTATTCGCATTTCATGCGAGTATTTGAAATACACTTATTTTTCACTAGCACGACTGATTGTTTTATCTTTTTTAATGCTGTTTTATGATCATCTCTCATTCGAATATACTCTTTTACAGAATCATCATCTTCTGTTGGAACATACACTGCATGATATCCGCCATAAGACAAACA
>CALWLV010000087.1 GCA_944381595.1 uncultured Roseburia sp. | reverse complement strand
AATCATCAATAGCTCTTCTTGTATAAGAAAACAATTGTTGCAACTTCATAAATAATTTATATCCTTTCTAATCTAAATTTGTTCCGGTTGTTAATTATAGCATACTCTTTTCTAATCTGCAAATATGTGATATAATTCTTTTTATGCGAAAGTTCATGGTAGAGTAGTATCTTTATTTATCGGTTAAATCTCTCTTTAACCGATAAATAAGTAAAATAGAATAATATAGTATACGAATCAGGAGAATTCTTATATGCGTAATGAAAGTCAATTTTATCAGGATAAAGAACAAAAACAAATTTTTAAATTTCGGGAATTATGTAAATCTCTTCCCAAATATGCAGCTTCTTATTTACAAGATCGGGAAATGACCGTCAAGTACAGTACCTTAACGGCATATGCCTATGATTTACAGACATTTTTTATTTTTTTAACAGAAACAAATCCGGTATGCAAAAATATGAAAGCTGCAGATATTAGTGCAGATGTGATTGGTCAATTAAATGAAGATGATATTTTGGAATTTCAGCGTTATCTGAGATTTCATGAAAATAAAGAGCATAGAGTCAATAAAAACGATAATAAAGCCATTGCGAGAAAAATGGCTCCGGTGAGAGGTCTTTTTGATTACATGGTAAAGAAAAACTACATTCTTACCAATGTGGCAAAAAATGTGGAAATGCCCAAAATAAAGGCTCCCAAAGTCATTCGCAGATTAAGCACGGAATCAGAAAATAATGAGGTGGAACGCCTTCTTGACGGTATGGAAACGATTTTATCCAATCCATCCATATCCAGCCGGCAAAGGCAGTTTATTCGGCGGGATTATCTTCGGGATACTGCCATATTATGGCTTCTGTTGGGAACCGGCATCCGTATCTCGGAGTGTGAAGGCCTGGATTTAAAAGATGTGGATTTTGAGAATCGCTGTATTCAAATTAAGCGCAAAGGCGGTTACTATGATATTGTATACTTTAATGAGGATGTAGCTCACAGACTGTCTGCATATATTGAAGGGGAACGTGAAGAATGCATTGCTTCCGATACAAAAGGGAAAGATTTAGACGCCCTTTTTTTAAGCAGGAAATGCAAACGCATGAGTGTAGATGCTTTGGAGAATCTTGTTGAAAAATATACAATGATATTATTGGGAAAAAGATTCAGCCCTCATAAATTGCGGGCTACCTATGGTACTACTCTCTATCAGAAAACCAATGATATCCGTTTGGTGGCCGATGTACTGGGCCACTCTAATATCAATACCACAGCCAGGCATTATGCATCACAAACAGAGGAAAACAAACGCAGAGCCGGAAGCATTGATTTCACAAAATAAGCTGAGAATTACACATCAAAACCGGAGACTGAGATTTCTCCCTGTCTCCGGTTTTCTGCTGTCCGGTATATATTGACTTACTATATATTTATTTAAAATGATATACTCTATCTGCCATATCAATGATTGTATCGGCACAATCATCTACACTCAACAGATTACTTTTAATACATAAATCATATGTACGGGCATCTCCCCATTTCTTATTGGAGTAATAATTATAATAATTTGCTCTTCTCTTGTCTGATTTATTGATTACATCCCATGCATCCGATTCCTTTGCAATATTATCTCTTTCCATAACATGCTTAATTCTGGCATCTCTGTCAGCATAGATAAATACGTTGAATACATTTTTATGATCTTCTAATGCATAATCTGCACAGCGACCTACGATAACACAGGATTCTTTATCAGCAATTTTCTTTATTGCATCAAATTGTGCCAGAAACACTTTCTGTCCCACCGGAACATCCATATAACCGCTTCCACCAAACCCAAGAGAATACGTATCCATAACCAGGGAATACAGAAAACTGTTTGTCGGTTTCTCATCATGAGCCTCGAAAATCTGTTCACACAGACCACTTTCCTTTGCTGCAATGGAAATTAATTCCTTATCATAATATGAAATTCCAAGTTTTTCTGAAATTAACTTTCCAATTTCCCGACCTTTACTTCCGAATTGTCTTCCGATTGTTATTACGATTTTGTCTCTCATAAAAATCACTCCTTTTTATTCTATTTATATCATTACCTGAAAGCAATAGCATCTTGTTTTACGGTAAGATAGTCAGTAATTTCTGAAAATATTCCGGAAGTTCTGAATCGAATTCCAGATATTTTCTTGATCTTGGGTGAATAAAACCAAGAACTTTGGCATGTAATGTCTGTCCCTGAAGATGATAAGGGCAATTCTTTGGGCCATATAAATCATCCCCCAGAAGAGGATGTCCGATACTGGCCATATGAACGCGAATCTGATGGGTTCTGCCCGTCTCCAGCTGACATTCAATATAAGTATAATAACGAAAACGTTTCAGGACTTTATAATGAGTCGTGGCATCTTTTCCATTTTCATAATTGATTCCCATACGTTTTCGATCTTTTCGATCTCTGCCAATGGGTGCCTGTATCGTTCCCGAGTCTTCTTTCAGACATCCGTTTACAATGGCATGATATTTTCGGGTGATACTATGTTCCCGAAGTTGATTGGCTATGAAATTATGGGCATAATCACTTTTACAGACAACCAAAAGTCCTGTCGTATTCATATCAATGCGATGTACGATTCCTGGTCGGAGTTCGCCGTTGATTCCGGATAATTTTCCATCGCAATGATACATCAGAGCATTTACCAGTGTTCCGGAATAATGTCCCAAAGCCGGATGTACCACCATTCCCTTAGGTTTATTCACTACAAGGATTTCTTTGTCCTCATAGACAATATCCAAAGGAATGTTTTCTGCCTTGATATCCATCTGTACCGGATCCGGTATATGAATCACTACTTCTTCATTTTCTTTTAGTTTTCGATTGGCCTTTACCGGATGCCCATTGACAAGTATCTGTTGTAAATCCAGTAATTTCTGTATTCTGGAACGGGTAAATGATTCATCTGCCATCTGCTCCGTCAGATATTTATCAATTCTTTCCCCACTGTACTCATTTTCTACCAAAAATGTTTTTGACTGCATGATTATTTCCTATTCTTTTTTATTTTTAAAAGTTCATCCAGTTCTTCTTCTTTTATTCCAAATAGAAGGAGAATGAAAAGAAGAATACAGGAAACAGTAACGTAACAATCTGCCACATTAAAAACCGGAAAATCGATAAAATCTGTTTTGATAAAATCTATCACATATCCATTGTGTAACCGGTCAATCAGATTTCCCAGTGCCCCGGCAATCAGAATTGTAAAATCTGTCTGTAGTAAAAGGAAAATTTTTCTTTCCGGATGTTTTTTTCGCATAGCGTTCAAACGAACCATAAGAAAGAAAATACCGGCTAATAATAAAACTGTGACGATGATAAACCATACAATCTGTCCTGATAACATTCCCCAGGCAGCTCCGTCATTTTCTAAATAAGAAAAACGTATGAGACCTGGAAGCAATATATAATCATCCTGATCTTTTAAATGAGTTACCGCCAGGTATTTTGTAAACTGATCCAATGCTAATAAAATGAAAATCAGGACAGTACTATACAGGAATGTATTGTTTCTTTTATTATGATTATTTGACATGGAAATTTCCCTCCAGGATGCAGGTTAATGCATCTTTCATTTCCATCCAGTTGACACTTTTGTCGATGAAAGCATTTCCAATTTCTTTCAATGCAATAAACTTAATCTGTCCGTGCTCCATCTTTTTGTCATTGTATGTGGCATGAATTACCTGATCCAAATCGATACGATTTTCACTGACCGGTAAATCATATTCCTGAAGCAGAGAAATGATATCATCCATCTCCTGCCGGGTAATATATCCTTTCTTATATGAAATATAAGCGGCCCCCGCCATTCCAATGGATACACATTCTCCATGCAATCTATCCTGATAAACGTATTTTTCAATGGCATGTCCCAGTGTATGCCCCATGTTTAATAAAGCACGTTCTCCCTGCTCTCGGAAATCGTTTTCAACCACTTTTCGTTTGGTATCACAGCTTACTTTAATCATATATGCGACAGCCTCACCATCGCGTTGTTTGATTTCCTGTACATGTTCCTTTAAATAATCAAAGAAATCTTTGTCTTTGATAACTCCATATTTTATCACTTCACCCATACCGGACAAATATTCCTTATCCGTAAGAGTCTTCAATGTATCGGTAGCAATGAATACAAGCTTTGGATGATAAAAAGCACCTACCATATTCTTGTATTCATGAAAATCAACACCGGTCTTTCCTCCGACACTACTGTCCACCTGTGCCAGCAATGATGTAGGAATCTGGACAAAATCAATGCCTCTCAAATAGGTTGCGGCACAAAAACCGGTCAGGTCACCGGTAACGCCTCCCCCTAAGGCTATGAGCATATCTTTACGGTCAAACTTCTGTTCAATCAGATAAGTATATAATCCCATAACCGTCTGAAGATTTTTATTTATTTCACCTGCTTCAAATACATAAACAAATACTTCTTTTGCTTTCGCTTCCAGCAGATTTTTTATGCTGTCTGCATAAATTTCTGCTACATGACTGTCCGAAACAATGCAAAGTTTGCGATTAGCAATATCAAATTTTTCCATTTCTTCAGCCAGAAGCTCAAAATTTTCATGGATGACAATGTCATAAATGGGCATTTTATTTTCGTGTACGGTTAGTCGTTCTGCCATTTTGTGTCCATTCCTTTCTTCCATATATTAGATATAACAATAGCCACTGATATATCAAGGGATACATATACCAATGACTACTCTTTTTACTTATTAAATGATGCAATATCAAATCCACCACTTGTAAGCAAATCCTGGAAATCACCTGAAATATCTACATTCTCTGGTGTGATAATAAATATGTAATTAGAAATTTTCTGGAAATTTCCATTTACAGCATAGCAGGATCCAGATGCAAAATCAACAATTCGCTGTGCAATTTCTACATGAAGACCTTCCAGATTAAGAATCACGGATCTGCCGCTTAACAAAGTATCGGTTACTTCTCTTGATTCTTCCACACTGGTAGGTTTAATAATACAAACTTCCATACCGCTCCTTCCCATTCTCATTGGAACTACTTTTGAACTATTCTTTCCGCGAGATGTTTTGGATGTTTCACGCGGTTTTCTTTCTATCGGAGTTTCTTCCTCCTCGTCATATACATCAGCTTTGGCCTTCTTACGATAACTTCTTGCAGGACGGTCATCCTCTTCTTCGTAATCTTCTTCATATTCCTCATCGTATTCGTCGTCATAGCCATTACTTAACTGAAACATATCCATTATTTTAGCTCCGAATTTACTCATATCGATTAACTCTCCTTAAGTTTATAATTTCTTTCTCCAAAAATTCCAGTTCCAACTCTCACATATGTGGCACCTTCCTCGATGGCTGTCCTATAATCACCTGTCATACCCATTGACAAAGTATCCATATGTATATTATCAATGCTTTTTGCCTTAATGTCAACAGCTAATTTTTTTAATTTTCGGAAATATTGCCGATTTTCCTCCTCATTTTCTGTATATGGAGCAATCGTCATGAGTCCTTGCACTCTGATATTGGAAAAAGTACTGATTTCCTGTATCAGAGAGAGAACTTCATCGCAGTGTAATCCAAATTTACTCTCTTCCTCTGCCACATTAACTTCAATCAAAATATTTGCTATTACATTTTTTTTCTTTGCTTCTTCCTGAATGGTCTGAGCCAATCTGAGAGAATCCACAGAATGAATCAGAGCAACTTTATCAATGATATATTTTACCTTATTTCTCTGCAAATGTCCAATCATATGCCACTGGATATCCTTTGGCAATGAATCATACTTATCGCATAATTCCTGTACTTTATTTTCTCCAAAAATTCGTACTCCGTGGTCATACAGGGTCTGAATGTCAGAAACCGGTTTTGTTTTACTGACTGCAATCAGTGATACTTCATTCTCATTTCTACCAGCTTTTTCACAGGCTTTTCTGACTTCCTGCAAAACAGATTCATAATTTTCAATCAGCATTCCTTTTACCTCTTTTCCGGGTATTTCCTTAGCGGAATACCACTGCATTTTCTTTTACCATACTTCCATCAACCACAATGTGATCATAAACCTTCAATCCATAGGAAGTATTGAGATCTACCAAATAGTAATCACCTGTTTCCATCAATATTTCGATTCGGCGGAATATACAATAGCCACTATTTACATTGTATACTCCTTCTAATGAATTTGTCTGTCCAATGACAAATGTCTGTGCGGAATCTGTTTTGATAATAACATCGCCTTTTTCAAAATATTCATCATCAATATAGTAATACTGCTCATCCTGATAAAAGATTTCAGGAGCAATAAATTTCACTGTAGATTGATTCTGTTCATCAAAGGTCTGTTTGTTAAATCCTATGTCCGAAGAATCGCCTCCTGTAGTGGCAAACTCTTTCGGTACAAGGAAGAAATCTTTCTTCACTACGGATGTTTTCGGAATTTTCAGACCTTCCACCGTGTCTTCCACAAGCTGTATTTCTCCATATCTCTGTGATGCATATTTTAACATATATTTATCCAGTGTGACCATACCAAAGACACAGTCATTCTGACGAACCACTTGAAAATCACCGGATACTGTGGTACCGTCATCTGTAAATTTAATCTGCATACGCGTGTCTTCCTGCCGTTTTTGGGCTTCCTCTTCCGTCAAGGGGAACAGTACATTCCAATTTTCTTCCGTAATTACTTTATAGGCTGGCGAACCTGCCTGAATCAAATCTCCGGAAGCAACGGTCTGCCTGGTATATTTAGAAGAATCAAAATCAGCGGAAGAAATTTGTTCCAGAGTCTTTCCTTCGTATCCGTCCGTGTAATATTCGATAATACCAGACAGAGAAGATTTGTTTACCGTATAATTATATCCCCCCTGAGCACTGAGTTCTGCCAGCTTTTCATTGATTTTATTCATATTGGCACATTCTAACAGCGTAGAGGATAAATCAACTTTGAAATCATAGGTGTCCGAAAACTGCATATCGGAATATCCTGACGTAAATGCCGAAATCGTATGTCTTAATGTTTCATAATCTTCATTTGTCAATTCTGTTCCGCCTTCGCTGCTTGCCAGATATTCCTGTATCTTACCGCTCTCATCAATGGTATATACGGTAGTTCCCACAGACACCCGTTCTCCTGAGCGGACATAATAATTCAGATATCCGGATGTCTCAGATGCCACAATGTTCTCCGAACGTAAAAACAATGCATCATAGGTTTTATTGGTCTGATCGGCATTTTTTCCATAAACAACTTCATAAATAGAAACTCTGTCTCTGGCAAAATACATAACCATATAAATGAGTATATATGCAAATACCGCAAGGAAAACTACAAATCCGATATTGATAGAAATTGGTCTGCGGTATTTTAACACTTTCTTTTTCTTTTTTTTTGATATGCGCTGCGTTGCCAAAGTATCAAACCCTCCAAAATTTTAAATGTTCATTCTTATAGTATACCTCAAAAAAAATGCTGTGTCCACAATACTTGAGAAATTTTTCATTTTTCAGAATAAAATCAAATTACTTTGGAAAAATATAATTATAAAATAAAATCAGAAAGGATGAGTACATCATGAATACAAGAGGATTGGACTATACCATTCTTACCATCGCCATTATTGGGGCCATCAACTGGGGATTGGTAGGTTTCTTCAAAATTGATTTGGTAAATCTGTTATTTGGAGATATGACTATGATTTCAAGAATTATTTATGCAATCATCGGTCTTTGCGGACTCTATCTGATCAGTCTCTATGGCAGGGTTAATAATGCAATCGAACATTAGAAATAAAAAAAGGTGCTTCGGCACCTTTTTTTAACGATACATTTCTCTCCATTCCAAATCGCCTCGATCCAAAGCCTTAATCAAAAGCTCTGCAGTGGCAAGATTCGATGCCAGAGGAATATTATTCACATCACAAAGTTTAAATATATTATAGATATTCGGCTCATGTGATTTTGGAGTTAATGGATCTCTCAAAAAAATCACCAGGTCCATCTGATTATCTTCAATTTGAGCACCAAACTGATGTTCTCCTCCAAGATGTCCTGCCAGAAATTTATGAACATTTAAATTTGTTACCTCTTCAATCAGCCTCCCTGTGGTAGCTGTGGCATATAATTCATGATGACTCAGTATTCCACGATATGCAATGCAAAAATTCTGCATAAGTTTCTTTTTAGAATCATGTGCAATTAATCCAATGTTCATGAGCAAATCCTCCTATAGTGATTTTTTTCTCTGTAATCCCACATTCAAAACCAGTCCCATTCCCATAAATAAACTTAACAGCGAAGATAGTCCATAACTGACAAATGGTAAAGTCAGACCGGTGTTTGGTATCATTTTCGTTACTACTGAAATATTAATAAAGGTTTGTATTGCTATGATCGATGCCATTCCAACACATATGATACGCCCACCTAAATCGGGTGCATGTATTCCCACATAAATACATTCAAAAGCAATTAAGGCAAGGAGAAGTATCACAGACGCAGTTCCTGCAAATCCCAGTTCTTCCCCTACAATAGCAAAAATAAAGTCTGTTTGCGGTTCCGGAATCAGATTTCCATTTTTGACGCTGTCTGCACTGTCATTGTTCAGTCCTTTTCCCCATAAACCGCCTGATCCAATGGCAAGCACTGCATTATCCTGCTGATAGGAAATTTCTTTTGCTTTTTCATTATCCTCATCATAAAATCCAATGATACGGTTATACTGATAATCTTCCAGAATCTGCTGATTTGGCTGCATAATCAGATAAACCAAAACAACTGCAACAGGAATCATCACTACAATGGTTCCTAAAATAATCTTATAGCTTAATCCGGCCGCATATATCATAAATACAAAAACCATACAGATTGCAATACTGGTAGACAAATCCGGCTGTTTTAAAATTAAAAGCAGCGGAATGGCAAATAAAATGATTGCCAGTACCAATGTCTTAAATGTATTTATTTTGTCCTTGTATTTATTAAAAAAATATGCAAAAAACAGAACAATAAATATCTTTGCAAGTTCGGAAGGCTGAAGTTGAAAAACTTTAAGGTCAATCCATCTCTGAGCTCCTTTGTTTTCCTCACCTAAAAATTTTACTGCCAGCAAAAGTATCAGATTCAATGCACAAAATGCCCATGCAAACTTAAATAAAAAATGATAATCAATGAGTGCAATCATTAGCATGGCAATTACGCCTATAATGATTCCAAACAGCTGTTTCTGCTCATAGGATGATTCATCTGTTGCGCTGGCAATTACATTCAATCCCAAAATAGAAAGTGTCATGATAAAAATAATTAATCGGACATTCAAATGATTAAATTGGTACTTTTTTAATTTTGCAATTAATTGTTTATTCCATCGAGCCATACATGTTCCTCATGCTATTTCTTATTTTCCGTGTCTTAATTCCTTAATTGGAATATTTGCAATGAGAGCCGGAACACTTCCGTTATCTCCGTCCGACTCAGTCTGGGTAATCTGAATATCAAGACCATCACAGTCTATTTCCATATATTTGGCAATTACTTTAATAATATCATTTTTAATAAGCTCCATTGTCTCCGGTGAACAATTTGCCCGGTCGGACACTAAAAGCAGTTTCAGTCTATCCTTTGCAATATCCCCGGAAGATCTTTTTTTAAACAAATCAAAAACACTCATACCTGTTCCCCTTTCTAATTCTTTTTAAACATATTTGCTATTTTAGCAAAAAGTCCATTTCCTGCACTCAAATCAAGCATTGGGACTTCCTCCCCAAGAATTCGCTTACAGATATTCATATATGCCTGTCCGGCAAGTGTGTTGCTTCCTACCAGCGGTTCCCCCTGGTTTGAGGAAATTACAATATTCTCATCGTCCGGTACTGCACCAATTAGATTTATGGCAAGAATGTCTAAGACATCCTCTAATGACATCATTTCACCGCGTTTTACCATATCAGGTCGGATTCGGTTGACAATCAGATCTGTATGTTTCATTTCGTTTGCCTCCAGGAGACCAATAATACGATCTGCATCACGAATGGCAGATACTTCAGGAGTTGTCACAACCAATGCTCTGTCTGCTCCGGCGATGGCATTCTTAAAGCCCTGTTCAATTCCTGCAGGACAGTCAAGAATTATGTAATCAAATTCGTTTCTTAATTCATCTGTCAGTGCTTTCATTTGTTCCGGAGTGACACTTGTCTTATCTCTTGTCTGTGCAGATGGAAGAAGATAAAGATTTTCGTAACGCTTATCGCGTATCATTGCCTGTTTTGGACGACAATTTCCTTCGATTACATCCACAAGATTGTATACAATTCTGTTTTCCAATCCCATGACAACATCCAGATTTCGAAGTCCGATATCTGTATCAATCAATATTACCTTCTTGTTTAATTTTGCAAGGCCTGTGCCCACATTAGCGGATGTAGTGGTTTTACCAACACCGCCTTTTCCTGATGTAACAACAATTACTTCACTCATTTCTACACCAACAAATCCTTTCTCGTTTTCTTAAAATTTTAATGCATTTAATATATTCTTACTCAATGGATCGATATAAATACTTCCATTGTCAAGATAAGCTATTTTCGTAAGGGGTTTTCCTTTCTTTGGTTTTTCCGGACAGCTGGCTATGACATCTCCAATTCTGACCTGTACAGGCATCATATCCAGTGCCACGATAAAGGCATTGTCATCCCCTCTTAATCCTGCAGATACATTTCCCTTCAGAGAACCCAGAATAATGACATTTCCTCCGGCCTCCACGGTAGCACCCGGATTCACGTCTCCTATAATGACGATGGAGGTATTGCTTTCCAACACCTGTCCGGATCGAAGGGTTCCCCGATAAAACTTTCCGGTATTGTCATCATCGGATATTTCCGGTATTTCTGATAGTTGCGATGCTTCTGATATGAGCTGTTCATCAGGATTAAAATTGTCACTACTATTATCAACCATCTGCTCGATTTTTTCAACTGATTTTTTGAAAACTTCTGTAATTTCTTCGTTTTCATCAATTACACAGGCAATATTTAGTTCTGAATTCTCGCTAATGACATCCAGAAGTTCTTTCTGCTGGGCATCGGTCAGTTTCCTTCCTTCAAAAGAGATAGCCATTGTTCCATTGCCAAAAAATTTTGCAGAATCTGCCAGTTTTTCAGCCAGCATATCCTTCAATTCTTCAAAAAGAACATCCGGATCCATGACCACCACAATGCCATATTTATTTCCTTTAATCACAATTGCATTTTTATTCATACACGTCTCCCTTTCCACACGTTTCTGATTTCTATTGTCCTTCTGTCTGATCTTGTGCAGCCTGTGCCGGGCCGTCTGAATTTCCTGCCTGTATCTGTTCCAATGTAATTTTGCCAAAATAGAAATCATAGATATCATTTGCCAGTGAAATAGACTCTGAAGACTGATATCCATTTTGTAAAACTACACTCAGGGAAACTTCCGGATTGATAAAAGGTGCATAGGAAACAATCAACGCATGATCCGGGGCTTTTAGATTTTCCTGTGCAGTACCGGTTTTTGCTGCAATACTTGTTCCAAAATGGCTGCTCATGCCATAGCTGGAGGAGTCTGCAGCTTCTTTCATTCCCTGCTGGATTACACTTATGGTGGTTGGAGATACATTCAGTTTCTCTACTGATTTTTCAGCTTTTTCTCCTTCCTTTCCATCCACATTTACCACTTTATCAATCAGGGTGAGCTCATAATTTACTCCATTGGAAGCAATGGTATTCACATATCTTGCAAGCTGAACACCTGTAAAGCTGTGAGAACCCTGTCCAATGGCAGATGCCACACCGCTGGTAGTGGAAAATAATGGAGAGGATTCCTGCACTTCTACTCCTGACTTTTCTGTCAATCCATACATGGCACCATATTTCTTCAAACGCTCCAGGGCTTCACTGTCAGAATAATTTCCTGTTGATTTGCTTCCCAATCGATATCCTGTCTCATAGAAGAATATATTGCAGGAATTTTTGATTGCGCCAACCACGTCCAGATTTCCGTGAGCACTTGGATAAATCCAACATCTTGGAGACGGTGTGATTTTGGTGTAAATACCGGTACAATTAATGATTGTTGAAGTATCTACAACACCTTCCTCCAATCCGGCCGTAGCAGCCATTGGTTTGAAAGTAGAACCCGGAGCAGTTCTCATTCTGGTGGCTCTTGCATATAACGGACTGGAATTATCATTGTTCAATGTATTCCAATAATCTGCATCAATGGAGCCTGAGAAAACATTATTATCATAACTCGGATAAGATACCATGGCCAACACATTGCCCGTTCCAGGTTCTACCAGTGTGGCAGATGCAGAACATGGATTCAACGCCAGCATAGCCGGTGTAATCGTCAGATTTTTAATCTGCGTCAAAAGGAAGTCATAAGCGGATACAGAACCGGAAGTTAATCTGGAATACATCGCCTCATCATAAGGAAGAATATCCTGATCATACAGTAGCCTGCAAACCTGTCCTCCTGTAATGTTTCCATTATAAATCAGATATTTATAAATTAATTTCGTAAATTCCGTATCTTCCTGTAAATGTGTCCGAATGGTATCAACCAGATAAGTGTAAATCGTATCACGGTCAATGTATGTATCGTCCACATTTAAAAGACTGGTATCCACCCAATCATTGTCAATACAGTATAACAACATATCACGAAGACTTAATCCATCCCTCATCCATAACTTATAAGTTTCATCTTCGGTATCAATATCACTTCTCGGAATCAGATTCACTCCATAGGAAGAATCTGAAAGCATATTAAAAATATAAGTATAGTATTCATTCATCTCTTCCGATTCAGATGAGAGAGGACCTGCGGAAGGATTATAAAGCTGATTTACGATGGTCTGTATCACCGTTTCCTTACGGCTGTTCATTGCTGCATAAACTGCTTTCTCATTTGCACTGGAATCCGCATCATTAAAGGTATCACAATCCACCACATTATTGTTAATAATTTGAAAATATGCCTCATAAATCGAAATTTTCCAATCCGGATTGTTATTCTCATCTACATGGGAGTTTACCAGATTCTTCGAGAGAATTTTTGCTAAATGCTGCTCAATCAAATGATAAATTCCAATCTGTAAATCGGAACGTATGGTCAGATATACATCACTTCCCGCTGTGGATTTTTTTTCTTCAATCACAGACTGAACCTGTCCCATATTATTCACCAGTACTTTCTCATATCCTTTCGTACCGGCAAGCTGCTGTTCATAACTTTGCTCAATTCCGTCTTTTCCGACAATATCATTTAATTCATAAGGAATATCAGAATCTCCCAACTGGCTGTTCAGTTCATTCATCTGTTCTTCTGATATCTTACCGGTATATCCGATGATGTGTGCGAAGTATCTGCTGTTGTTATAAATTCTCTGAGTATCTTCACCAATCGTTACACCCGGCAATTCATTACGACTTTCATAAATGGCTGCCATGGTATTTTCACTGACATTCTTGGCAATGGTTGTGGTAATGTATTTTTGATACATATTAAGGGATAAATCATATCGAATCATCGCAATTTTCCACGCCATCTCTTCCTCATACAAATCATTCCTGATTTCGTACTTATCTTCGCTTTTCAAATACTCCATGGCTTCTTGTGCTGTTGTCTGGGAAAGTTTTTTCTCCTCGGTATCCAGAGTTTCCGTCCCATAAATATTTTTTAAAAAACGAGCCTTTGTATTTTCTGACAGGGATGTGGAATAACTATACTGTCCATTCTGGTATACAATCGGGAAATCACTGATGAGGGAATCCCCATTTTTTTCAATAATGTTCACAGTCTTGCTGATAATTTCGTTCATCTGGCTGTTTTTATAATTGGAACTATCCAGCCGATCCTCAATTTGAACCGAATAGGTGGTTTCATTGTATGCAAGCAAATTACCTGTTGCATCATAGATATTCCCTCTGGTTGCAGTAGAATACCTGGTTTTCTGAGTCTGTTGGTTCATCGTCAGAACATAGGAATCCGGATCCGTAGCAATCTGAAGAAAAAATACTCTTGACAAAAGAACGGCAAACATAATGAAAAATATAATACACAAACCAAAAATTCTTGATTTGACGATGTTAATCAAACTTATCAAAATTTCCTTTAACAAGCTTATCTTCACCCCTTTTTTCAAATTTTTCTATTTTTACACTGAGAAATTTAATGAACCAGTATAAGAATACTGAGACAAACCCTGTGTAAATCATTTCCGGAAACATAATGATCTGAAAATAGGACGCCAAATTCAAATCACCGCGCAGCAAAAATGTAATACAATAATATAAAAAGTTATAAATCAAATCACTGACTACAATTAAAAGAACAGGAATACAAATATCATCTGAATAAAAAATTTCGTTAAACAACCCTATCACATATCCCAAATTCATTAATAAAATAGCAGTTAATCCGATTACCCCACCATATCCGTAAAACAGGTCAATTAATAAACCTGCGGCAAAACCGCAGTACATCCCCGGTTTTTTTCCATATATAAAACCAATACAGCAAATCAGGGCAAGCATCAGATTTGGTGCTACATCCCCGATTGTAATTTCCTGTTTAAAGCAAGTCTGAATAATAAAAACAATGAAAATCAGAAGTGCCATCACGATATTTCTTAACATCTTTGCACCTTCCTATTCTGAAGTCTCTTCTTCTATGCTGTCTTTCAGCTGGGTAATGACCAAAACTTCTTCCATCTGGGAAAAATCCACCACTGGCATAAGATAGGCAGATTTTGTCAATTTGTTTCCATCGTCAGTAATATTCGTTATGTATCCAATGAGGATACCCGGAAGATATTTATCGCTGATATACGATGTAAGAAGCATATCTCCGTCCTTAATGGCTGCATCCTGATTAATATTGGAAACTCGGATGTATCCCTCATTCATTAGTTTCATATCTCCGGATACAATACAGTTATCTGAAGTGGATGCTGATTTGGCACTGACATTACTTTCATCATTGATAATGGTTGTCACGATGGAATAATTTTTTCCCACATAGGTGACTCTGCCTACCAAACCTGCATCTGCAATCACATTCATATCTACCTGTATTCCATCCTCACTCCCCTTATCAATGGTAAATTCAGAAAACCAGTTATCCGGCTGGGCGCTAATCACCCTGGCTGCAACCTTTGGATAATCAGAATAAATATTATCCAATTCATATAACTCTCTTAATTTTTCCAATTCGTTTTGTTGCTGGATTAAGATACTATTCTGCGCCTGAATTTCATCCAGCTTTTCTTTTAGCTGTTTATTTTCATCCTGAAGCCTTGCATATTCTTTTAATGTATCAGACTTGTCAGCCAGCCACAACCCAACATGATTGACTCCTTTTTGTACCGGAATGACAATTTTAGCGGCACTGTCCTTTACAAATGTCCCAAAAGGTTCACTTAAAAAAGACACCACGATAAGACCGGCACAGGCACAGGAAAGAAATGCCAAGATATATTTTGACGGAATAGTAAATTTTGTACGTTTCCTCAAAACTCCCAAATCCTCTCTGAATTATTTTCTAATTATACTGCTTCTCTCTCGGTACATAAGTGAGTCCGGAAAGTTCCGGAGTTGTGACAATGGAGGCAATTCCACGAATTACGGTTTCCGATGGATTTTCCACCATATTTACCTTCAGTCCTGTTTCTTCTGTAATCAACTTGTCAATATTCTTGATATTGGAAGAACCGCCGGTAAGATAAATGCCCTTTGCATAAATATCCGCTGTCAGTTCCGGTGGCGTTCTCTCCAGAATCAATTTGATATTTTCAATAATCTGATGAAGCAGTTCATTGATTGCCTCATGAATCAGGGAAGCTGAAATCTCTCTGGCATTTGGAAGTCCGGTGAGAATATTTCTTCCATAGGTCATCGCAATGACATCCTGATCCGGTTCAATGGCGTCTGCCAGCTGCATTTTAATCTGTTCTGCAGAACGATTCCCAATAATCAGATTGTATTTCTTTCGTACAATTGCACAAATCGCTTCATCAAATTTTGTTCCGCCAATCTTAATCAGCTTGCTTAAAACGATTCCACCCAGAGAAATAACGGAAATCTCTGTGGTATCAGAACCTATATCTACTACCATATGACCGTTTGGACTCTCTACGTCAATTCCCATGCCCACAGCATCTGCAATCGGTTTCTCTACAACAGTAATATTTTTTGCCTTTAATTTCGCATCCAGAATCACATCATAGAACGCTCTCTTCTCTACTTCTGTAATATCAGTGGGAACTGCAATACAATAATCCGCTCCGTTTATCACCTTACCACCGTTTAATTTCTTATAGAAACAGGTAAATAATGTCTCCATATTCTTAATATCTGCAATCACTCCATATTTTACAGGAAAAGATACCTGAATATTGGAAGGTGCCTTCTCATACATCTCAAAAGCCTGATTTCCATAACTGAAAATCTCATTCTTATTCTTTACTGCAATGACATTTTTCTCATTTAAAATACTATCACTGGAACTTCCATACATCTTAATGTTGCTGGTTCCCAGATCTGCTCCATATACATGCTGTGCCATTTTTGACTCCCTTTCTGTTTTTTACAATAAATCCTTTTCACTAAAACTTATGTATTTATTATCTCCAATAATTATATGGTCAATCAAAGAGATTCCAATCAGTTCTCCTGCTTCCCTGACTTTTCTCGTGCAAATAATATCATTCTGACTTGGCGATGGGTCTCCGCTTGGATGATTGTGCATCATGATAATACAGACTGCCTTATAACGCATAGCCTCCAGAAAAATTTCTCTGGAAGAAGCAATGGCATAATTTACTGTCCCCTTTGACAATGTGCTTTCAGCAATTAAGGATGATTTTGAATCCAACATCAGAAGTTTTAATTCCTCCTGATCTTTATGGCGCATCTCTTCCATATAGTAATCTGCCACTGCCCTGGGAGTTGTAAAATTCAAAGTCTTTCTTCTCTCTGTCATGGAGATTCTTCTGGACAGCTCCGCAATACATAAAATCTGAACTGCTTTTACCATACCAATGCCTTTGATTTCCATTAACTCTTTTGCAGTAAGATTACAAATTCCGGTAATTCCCTTCGTGCCGCAAAGTTTCAAAACCTCTTCTGCAAGATCTACAGATTTCATTCCATTTGCACCTGTTCGGATGACAACTGCCAGAAGTTCTGCCTCCGTCAATGCACCCGGTCCGCAGGAAAAACATCTTTCATAAGGCCTTGCCTGTGCCGGCAAGGATTTCATATTCTTCTTTTCTTCCATATAAATAACCCTTTCTGTCTCTCCCGGCAGAATACAGGTCATTGTATTTTATCATATCACATTTATAAAACAATGTATATATAAAAATTGTTACACTTTTGTTACTTTCTATAATGTTACATAACCGCCATCCTTCAGATACTGAAGAGACTTCATAATTCCAAGCTTTGCATGATACCAGGTCAGACCGCCCTGGAAATATACTGCATAAGGTGGTTTAATCGGACCATCTGCACTCAGCTCAATGGACGCACCTGATATAAAGGCGCCTGCTGCCATAATGACATCTGCATCATATCCCGGCATTGCCCATGGTTCCGGAACCACATGGCTGTCCACCGGAGCTGCAGCCTGAATCCCCTTACAAAATTCTATCACACCTTCCGGGAATCCAAATTCCACTGCCTGTATGATATCATGACGTGGTTCCTTACTGTCAGGCACAACCTTAAATCCCAGACGTTCATAAACATTTGCAGCAAAAATCGCTCCTTTTACTGCACCTGCTGTCACCGTTGGAGCAAGGAACAATCCCTGATAAAAGCTGCGGTTTACCCCCAAAGACGCGCCCACTTCTTTGCCAAGTCCCGGTGTCATAAGCCAGTAGGAGGCATTTTCCACACATTCCTTTGTTCCTGCGATGTATCCTCCAAGGGGAGCAAGTCCGCCTCCCGGATTCTTAATCAGAGAGCCCACCACCATATCTGCTCCAAAATCAGATGGCTCTACCACATCTACAAATTCTCCATAACAGTTGTCTACCATTACAATGATATCCTTCCGGATACTTTTCACAAACTTCACTGCTTCTCCGATGGCCTGTACACTTAAGGTAGGTCTTGGAAGATATCCTTTGGAACGCTGGATTTCCACAAGCTTTGTCTTATCCGTAATTGCAGCCTTAATTCCCTCAAAATCAAAGGAACCATTCTTTAATAAATCCACCTGTTTATAGCTAACGCCATACTCTGCAAGAGAACCTTTTGTTTCACGGATACCGATTACACCCTCCAGGGTATCATATGGCTTTCCGGAAATGGATATCATTTCATCTCCGGGACGAAGATTTCCAAACAGTGCAATGGTAAGTGCATGGGTACCGCAGGCAATCTGAGCACGAACCAGTGCATCCTCCGTATGAAATACATCTGCAAACACTGCTTCTAAGGTATCTCTGCCCGGATCCGTATAGCCGTATCCGGTAGAACCTTCCAAATGCATTTCACTGACCTGATTCTTCTGCATGGCATAAATCACCTTCATCTGATTGTATTCTGCCACCTCATCAATTTTTTCAAACCGTTCCTTTAATTCCTTCAGGACCTCATTGGAAAAATCTAAGATTTCCTTTGAAATTCCCAGTGTTTTATAACTCTCATACAATTCATTCTCTAACAGCATATTCTCTCCAATCCTTTATCAGATATTCTAAAACAGCTTCCTGATTCATTTCAAAATCTTCATAATTTACCCAGTGCACATTCTTTTCCCTGCGAAACCAGGTAAGCTGTCGTTTTGCAAAATGTCTGGTTTCTTTCTTTATCAACTCCACAGCATCTGCAAGTGACAATTCTCCTTCCAGATGGGCATACATTTCTTTATAGCCAATGCCCTGCATGGAAACCAGAGAACGGGCATAGCCCATACCTTTGAGTTCC
>CALWLV010000086.1 GCA_944381595.1 uncultured Roseburia sp. | reverse complement strand
GTGCACAAACAAAAAAATCTGATGCGTAACGTATACGGAGAGAATTTTGAAAAGCCTCGCAACTCCCATAAACAATGGAGTTGTGAGGCTTCGATGTCATTTTTGGTGTCAAAAACAGGATTATAACTCTTTTTTCCTCTTTCTGTCAATATTTTGTTCAAAAAAATATGAACAAACAAATGTGTTTGTTCATATTTAACAAGAATGAATATATGATTTACCCTATTTTCAAGTATTACAAAACTTTATTTTGTGTATTTTGCACAATTATCATGTTTTTCGCCTAAATAATGCCCGAAGTTCAGCTTTTACTCTGTCCGGCTTCTTAAATGGAGCAGAAACCAGTCTCCAGACCACAAATACCGGCTTTAACCAGAACGCTTTCTTTAATATTGGATAATTTTGCTTCATATACGCATCTTCACAGGTCAGTCGGGAAAGAAAATATCTGTACTTTCCTCCAGATTTTTTCATTCGGTTCTCTATGAGATGTTCAAATGTTCCATAGGCCCCACAGCTCATCACATAGAGAAACATCTCCTCTATATCTTCTCCTATGGCATGTTCCCAATCTTCTGTATCTGCTATAAAAAGCTCCTTCGTCAATTTGTTCATTTTTTGTTCAAATTCCAGCATCCCGATTTCCTGCAGTTTTTGTTCCAGTTCATGTCGGTCTATCTGTTGTTCCATCCATTCCATGAGATAATACTGGTCCACAAAATACCTCAGTCCCGTACCGCTGCCGCCAAAATGTTTCTCCAGATGTACAATATGAAACAGATAAAAATCTTCTGCCGACATATGATATCCCATCTGATTTCCCTCATCTTTCAATGCCCGGTTCCAGATATTGGCAAAATAAGAACTCAGTGGATTTTCTCTTGGCAATAATGCTTTGTGCAATTCAAAATTATAGATGGGCGGTTTCTGATATTCATCGTGATTCCCTTCCTCTGCCTGTCCTTCATAGCCAAGGGAATGCATGATTTCTTCCACCTCTTTGTCCTTTCCCGGCTCAAACAGAATATCATTATCGGAAAACTGACGCAATCCCGGCCGTTCATAGAATGTCTGAATCAAAATCCCCTTCAAAGGCATATATTTGATTCCTTTTTCTTCAAACATCCCCAGGATTATGCTGCGCTCCGTATTGAATGACAGTTCCTTTACCAAAGCCTTGTCCGCCAGCTCATTCCATATGGCAAACATCTTTTCTTCCGGCTGATTCTTTAATTGTTTTACACTTTCAAAGGCAAGACTTGCCACCATATGTTCCTGAGCCAACCGAAGTAAGTCCTCCCATTTCACATCTTCCGGTTTCTCCTTCGGCTGTCTGTGATGTAATTTGGCACGAATTAATTCTGCCAGGTATAAATATGTTTTCTTCATCATGACTCCTGTTTCATCTTTTCCGTTATTTTTTTTCCCGATATTTCTACAATTCGATTACAGATTTCCAATGCCGCCGGTCTGTGCGTTACAATTAAGATGGTTTTGTTATGTAATGCCTGAATATTTCTTAATACCCGGATTTCCGTATCCCCATCCAATGCAGAGGTTGCCTCATCCAACAACAGAACAGGGTTTCCCATATAAATGGCTCTTGCAATGGCAAGGCGCTGCATCTGTCCCTCGGAAAGCCCCACTCCCCGTTCTCCCAGAACCGTATCATATTTCATCTGTAATTTCTCAATAAAATCAGAGGCACATGCGATATGACAGGCCTCCTCCACTGTCACGGAGCCTTTCATTCCATAAAAAGAAACTGCCTCCCGGATGGTCCCTGACATCAGAAAATTCCCTTGTGGCACATAGGCAAAAAGGGTTCTCATAGATTTTTGAAATGGCAAATTTTTCCCATCTTTCCTCACCAGAATCATCTGCCCTTCCTGTTTTGGATACAGACACAGAAGTGCCTTTAACAAAGTACTTTTCCCGGCACCGGATTCCCCTGTAATCGCCATTACATCCCCTTCGTTAATTTGGAGACTAATCTGTTCCAACACAGTTCCTTTTTCTCTTCCATATCCGGTGGTATAAGACTCCAGTCTGATTTCCTTCATATCCAGAGTCATCTCCGGTTCTTCCTGCCTGTCATTTTCCATATCTCCCGGCATTTTTTCCAGCTCCATCAGTCTCTCTGCAGAGGCCAGCATGGCATAGTATTTCGGTATAATTCCTGCCATTCCTGCAATGGGCTGCTGAATCTGTCCGATTAACTGCTGCACTGCAAGCAATGTTCCATACGTAATCGTATGATTTAGAATGCCCAGTCCACACCAAAAAATACCAAACAGGTAACCAAGATTCAAAATTCCGGAAAAACCTGTCTGGGTAAGATTGCTGAAGAGATTTTTTTTCAGGCGTATGGCTTTATGTTCCTGCATATACTTCTGATTGATTTCTTCTATTGTCTGCTCTGCCTGAAAGGAGCGAATCACCATGGTGTTTTCCATCATTTCCTGTTGGAATGACCGAACTTTCCCTTCCGCTTCCTGCATCTGCCTGTGAAGTGCTTTCATTTTTTTTCTGAATATGACGCTGACCCCCATGACAAGCAAACCTCCCGCCATGAAAATCAGCGCAAATCTCCAGTCCAGAAAAAACAAAATCACCATCGCTGCAAACAGTCTGGTCAGCATGGATAACAGATTAGGCACCAGGGTTACAACAGAATCTGCCACCAGGCGCACATCTCCGGATAATCGGTTCATCAATTCTCCTGTATGGAATTGCTCCAGGGAAGCATAATCTCTTGTCATGATTTTCATCCATACACGCCCCTTCCATGTATTTTCCAAATCAACCCTGGTCCGCTCATCCAGAGAACGGATTCCATATCCGAGCATAATCTGAACTCCAATCATACCTGCCGTCCAGATAGCCGCATAAATAAAACCATTGCCGTTCCCTTCTACAGCATAGTCCACCACAGCTTTTAATGCCAGGGCAAGTCCCACACCAATGCCTGCATGGACCATACATCCCAGTGACAACAACAGAATTTTCCCATATTGTCCTCTTCCGTTTTGCAGAATCCAGTTCCTTCCTTTGCCGGTATCTGCCTTCTGTCTCTTTATCACTCTGCCAGCATACCTGCCTTCTCAATGGTCTCTACAAATACTTTCACATCTTCTCTGGCCTTTTCTTCCGTTACTTCATACTGAGCCAAAAGGGCCTGAACAAGCTCTTCCTCTGTTTTTTCTTTCTTTAACTGCTCCAGAAGAAATGCTGCTGTCTCATTATTTCGCACCAGTCCGTGAAAATCTTTTCCTGCTTCTCCTGTTGCCACTGCTACATAATCTTCTCCTGCCTTTGATACGACAAATCCTGATTTTAATCTCATCTGCGGTTCCTCCCTGTGTTAATTCTGTAATTTCATTGTCTGATATGCCATCCGTGCCGCTTCTTCCGAAATCGTACATCTCATAGTATAAACAGGCACCCGGCCCATGAACTGATTGACCAGCTCTAAAGTTTTCTTCATCCCCATTTCCTCATTCGGAAGGTAGGTTTGTTTTAAGATAAACGGATACGCTTCATAGAAATTCTCCTGGTGTATTTCATTTTCTTCTCCACGCTGTAAGATACAAACTGCTCTGACCCTCGCCTTTGTATTCGTACTGATTCTGTGTTTTCCATCCCATGGCGTTCCATATACCCAAACTGCATCCTGCTCTATTTTTAATAAGGGTTTATCATCATTAATCATTACCGCCCTGTGACCGAACACTTTCCTCCACAAAGCGGTATGAGTGGATTTGCCTGTTCCGCTGGGTGCGGTGAATATATAAGCCTCTCCATCCACTGCAACAACAGAGGAATGAAATAGCAGTATATTCTTCTCCACAGCCTTTTCACAGAACTGACGGTAAAATGCCAGACTTTCCAGATACCCGAATGGTAATTCTTTGTCTGAGCTGTTCTTTTCTTCCTTTCGAACCCCTTCTTCTGTCACTTCAATTACAAATTGCTCCGGCAAATCTGTTTCATATTTTTTGCACAGTTCTTCCATATAGGAATCCCTGTAACGGGCCTGTACCACCACATCTGCAAAGCAATAATTCTTCTGTATCATCTCGTTTCCTTTCTTCCTGCCTTTTCCTTTCTTATCCTTAAGAAACGATATTTTCCGGCTTTCCT
This sequence comes from uncultured Roseburia sp., assembly GCA_944381595.1. Lineage (GTDB taxonomy): Bacteria > Bacillota > Clostridia > Lachnospirales > Lachnospiraceae > CAG-303. The sequence goes on along the minus strand of CALWLV010000086.1, from coordinate 8,868 downwards.
TCTCCATTTTGATAATCCAGTGCATTCTGCAGGGTAATCTTACTAATAGAAGCCAATGCCTCTTCGGTTAAAAATCCCTGATGGGAGGTTACGATGACATTTGGAAATGATAACAGTCTTGCCACAACGGAATGTTCCAAAATATCTTCTTCTCTGTTTTCAAATACATTGCCTGTCTCTTCCTCGTATACATCCAGACCAACTCCAAAGAATTTCTTAGAACGGATTCCCTGAATTAAATCTTCGGTATTTACCAGACCGCCTCTGGAGGTATTTACAAAAATCACATGATCCTTCATCTTCTGAATCGTATCTGCATTAATCATATGATAATTTTCTTCCATCAACGGACAATGAAGAGAAATCAAATCGCTTTGTTCTAAAACCTCATCGAAGGTTCGGTATTCTACAAAATCCAGTGCCTTATTTGGATACTTATCATAGGCAATAACCTTCATACCCATACCATGGCAAATTCTGCACATGGCAGCACCGATTTTACCTGTTCCAATAATGCCGGCTGTCTTTCCAAAGAATGTGACGCCGGTCAATCCGGTCAAACTGAAATTATTTTCTCTTACCTTAATATAACTTTTATGAAGACGTCTGTTGACTGCAAGTGCAAGTCCCATGGCAAATTCTGCCACAGCCTCCGGAGAATAGCCCGGTACGCGGAATACCGTAATGCCCCTCTCCTTTGCTGCTTCCAAATCCACATTATTATAGCCGGCACAACGCATGAGAATCAAACGGATTCCCTGATCTGCCAATTCATAAATAACGTCCCTGCCCAAATTAGAACTCACAAAGCCACAGATTCCATCGTATCCTGCTGCCAGTTTGGCTGTCTGAACATTTAAATCCGTTTCCAGATACTCAATGGTAATGTCCGGAAAATTTGTTAATTCCTTATCAAAAGATTCCATATCATATTTCTTTGCATCATAAAATAAAATCTTCATGGTTTTTCCTCCTGAATTCTCTTTGTCAACAACGGTTCCCCTGTTACGCCGGAATATTCACTTCATCTGCCTCAATATACACTTCATGCCAGATTAAGAATACATAGATGGTCCAGATTTTTCTACTGTTATCTGCCTTTCCTTCCCTGTGGTCTTCCATCAGTTTCTGCAACGCTGCTGTATCAAAGTATTTGGCGGCAGTTTCTCCGGTCAGTTTTTCCAATACTTTGTTGTAATACTTCTCTTCTTTTAACCATACACGGATTGGCACTGGAAATCCCAGTTTCTTCTTGTTGGCTGTGGCTTCCGGGAGATGACGTTTTGCAGCAATTCGGAATGCTCTTTTGGTAGCCTCTTTATTGCACCGGTAATCAATCGGCATCTTTTTTGTATAATCAAATACTTTCACATCCAGGAATGGCACTCTGGACTCCAGAGAGTGTGCCATACTCATCTTATCCGCTTTTAACAAAATGTCACCCTGAAGCCAGAAATTAATATCGATATACTGCATCTTTGCAATATCGTTTAATCCCTTTACTTTCTCATAAAAAGGAGCCACAATATCCATCGGTTTTACATGAGTAAGTTTTGTCCTTAACAAATGTTCCCTCTCTTCCACAGAGAATAAATTTGCATTTCCAATAAAGCGTTCTTCCACTGTCTTACTTCCACGAATCACAAAATCTCTTCCCTTGAAATCCGGAAGTTTTTTGAACAGTGCTGCCAGTGGCTTTTTGATGAATTTTGGCACATATTTAAAACCTCTTAACGAAATCGGCTCATGATAAATATTATAACCACCGAAGAATTCATCTGCTCCTTCTCCGGAAAGTACTACTTTTAACTGTTCCGCAGCTAATTGGTCTACAAAATATAACGCAATACAAGATGGATCTGCCAGTGGCTCATCCATATAATACATAACTTTTGGAATGGAATCGAAATACTCTTCGCTGGAAATCGTCTTACTGTAATTTTCTTTATTTCCCAGTTCACTGGTCAGGCTTTCCGCATAACGAATTTCGTTATACTTGCTGTTTTTATCTAAAAATCCAACGGTAAAGGTTTTCTTTCCCGGAAATTCAGACACGACATAACTGGAATCCACGCCGCTGGATAACAGGGAGCCCACTTCCACATCACTAATCATATGTGCCTGTGTCGTTTCATGTACCACTTTCTCGATATCCGATACCGTCTGCTCCAGAGAAATACTGTCTTCTGACGCTGGTTCCATCATCGGATCAAAATATCTCTGTACCTCCATCTTTCCGTTCTGATATAAAAAGAAATGACCGGCCGGAAGGTGGTAAATCCCCTTAAAGAACGTTTCCGGCAATACGGAATACTGGAAACTTAAATATTGCTCCAAAGCAGCTTCGTTTACTTCACGTTTCATATTCGGATATTCCAGAATACTTTTGATTTCTGAACTGAACACCAGATTTCCATCGGGAGCAGTACCATAGTAAAATGGTTTGATTCCAAAGAAATCTCTTGCCCCAAAGATTAAATCCTTATCCATGTCATAAATTACAAATGCAAACATGCCGCGCAATTTATGAAGGAGTTCTGTTCCATATTCCTCATAACCGTGAATCAGACATTCTGTGTCAGAATTATTCTCAAACACATGCCCCTTCTCCATCAACTCTTTTCTCAAATCAAGATGATTGTAGATTTCGCCATTGAAGGTGATAACCACTCTTTTATTTTCATTATACATCGGCTGGGAACCGTGATTTAAATCGATAATGCTCAGACGACGAAACCCCAGTGCTGCCTTTTCATCCAAAAACATTCCTTCCTGATCCGGGCCTCTGTGAGCAATCTTATCTGTCATCCTCTTTAGTATTTCCCTTTGATTGCAGTTATTTCCTGCAAATCCACTAAATCCACACATAATTTATCTCCAATTCTATCTTTTTGATTCTTCTATCTCTTTTTTTATTTCCGCTACCAATTCCCTCTCATCCATATGATATTTCACACCTTTGATAATCTGGTAATCTTCATGCCCTTTTCCTGCGAGAATAATAATATCCCCTTCCTCACCATGTTCAATGGCATAACGGATGGCTTCTTTTCTGTCCGGGATGGTAACATAAGCTCCTTCTGCCTTCTTTACCCCCTGCAAAATATCTTCGATAATTGCCATCGGTTCCTCATCTCTTGGATTATCTGATGTAATAATGGATAAATCTGCCAGTCGGGATGATACTTCCCCCATCTCAAAGCGACGGTTTCTATCCCGATTTCCGCCACAGCCAAATACGGTCACAATGCGGTGAGGTTCATATTCTCTTAAAGATTTTAACAGACTTTCCAGACTCATTGCATTATGAGCATAATCAATCATAAGGGTAAATTTCGGATACACGGAAAGAATCTCCACTCTTCCTTTTACCCTGATATCTGCCAGTGCCTGCTCGATTACCTGCTGATTTTCTGTAAAATGACTGCAGATGGCAATTGCTGCCAACGAATTGTATACACTGAATTTTCCCGGCACATCAATTTCCACCTCCATATTCAGTTTGCCCGATAATTGATATGCTACACCAAGAATTCCGGGTTTTTTAAACAAATGTATCTGATCCGCCTGAAAATCCGGCTCATTTCCCATTTCTTTCACCCCATATGTTTCCACATCGCAGGTACAGTCTTCCAACATTCGTTCTGCATAAGGGTCATCAATATTGAATATGCCATGTCTGCAATTCCGGAACAATTTGGCTTTGCAATTTGCATAATCTTCAAAATCCTTATGCTCATTTGGACCAATATGATCCGGAGAAAGATTGGTAAACACACCATAATCAAAGACAAATCCGGACACACGATCCAACATGAGTCCTTGAGATGATACTTCCATCACCACTGCCTGACAGCCTTCTTCCACCATTTTGGCAAAGTATTCCTGCACCAGGTAGGATTCCGGCGTGGTATTTTCCGATGGAATTCTCGTATCACCGATAATTGTCTCGATGGTTCCGATTAAGCCAGTCTTAATGCCCACCCCCTCAAGAACGGAGCGAACCATATAAGTACTGGTGGTTTTTCCCTTTGTTCCTGTAATTCCTATGGTCTTTAATTTTTTCGCCGGATGGTCAAAATATGCCGCTGACATACATGCAAGGGCATATCTGGTATTTTCCACCTTTATTACCGTCACATCTTTGGTAACTTCCACATCTTTTTCTACAACAATCGCAGCGACGCCTTTGTCTATGACATCCGGTACAAAATCATGGGCATCTCTCACTGCTCCTGTAATACAAACAAACACATCTTTCGCTTCTGCTTTCCTGGAATCCATCACAATATGATTCACTTCTATATCCACAGAACCGCTTTTTACGGTGTAATCAAACCCTTCCAGCATCTTTTTTAACTGCATGATTCCACTCCTTTATACCTCTATTACGCCGGTGCAAATTACTTCTGCCGGACCTGTCATATATACCGTATTCTTCTGTCTGTCATAACGAATCATTAAATCTCCTCCGAGAAGATGTACGGTCACCTCTTCGTCTGTCAGACCGTTTAATACACATGCCACCACACTGGCGCAAGCTCCGGTACCACAGGCAAGCGTCTCTCCGGAACCACGTTCCCATACCCGCATATCTACACTGGTACGGTCTATCACATGAATAAACTCGGTATTCACCTGTTCCGGGAAAATCTCATGGTGTTCAAATCCGGGACCAATCTGTTCCAATGGAAGATTTTTCACATCATCCACAAAAACTATAGCATGAGGATTCCCCATCGATACACAGGTAAGATGATATGTTTTTCCCTGTATATCCACCGGCTGGTTTACCATAAGTACTCCATCAAACCGAACCGGAATCTGCTCCGGATTTAAAATCGGGCTTCCCATATCAACCGTCACAGTCTTCACTTTTCCCTGTTCCGTCTGCAAATCCAATGTCTTAATTCCGGATAATGTTTCCACTGTAATCGTTTCCTTATCTACCAGTCCGAAATCATAGGAATATTTTGCTACACACCGGATTCCGTTTCCACACATTTTTCCTTCGGAACCGTCTGCATTAAACATTCGCATCTTCACATCCGCCACATCAGATGGGCAGATTAAAATCAATCCGTCGGAGCCAATTCCAAAATGACGGTCACTGACCTTCACTGCCACTTCCTTTGGATTTTCTACTGTTTCTTCAAAACAATTTACATAAATATAGTCATTCCCACATCCATGCATCTTGGTAAATTTCATCTATATTCTCCTCTCTGCTTACTGGTGTTTGCCAACATGATATGGTGTTGTCAGATAAGCAATCATCTCATCTGTATGTTGCTTCGCCGTTTCATATCCCATATCATATAAATTCTTTAATTTTTTTTCGTCTTTTTCCAAACGTCCGATTTTCACTTTTTCTTCCGGACGAATGACAAAAATATGCCCCGCTTTCTCATGTTTCTCAATAAATTCCAGGGTATGGTTGTATATCCTATAACGGTATTTTATTGCTTTTATCAGATTTGGATAATCTTTATACTTTCGTTCTATCATTGGCATCATTTTATTTGGTTCTTTGCGGTAGGAGCGATCCCTGGTCAATACAATTACATTTTTCTTATTTCCATCTTTCAGAGAACGAACAATCGGAATGGAATCGCTGATTCCTCCATCCAGATAATGACCGCCATCAATTTCCACAATTCTGGACAGTAGCGGCAACGATGTGGACGCCCATATATATTCCATATCTTCCGGCAGTCTTTTGACTCTCGGGTATTCCGGTTTCCCGGTATCACAATTGGTTATGACTGCATAAAAGGCTGTCCGATCATTGGCATTAAAGGTATCATAATCAAACGGACATAATTTATCCGGAATGGTATGAAGCTGATATTCTTTACCAAAAAAATCTCCTGTGGTAATCAGACTGTGCAAACCGGCAAATTCTTTCTCTCCCCGATACTTTGTATTCACCGTATAGGTTCTTCCCTTTTGGTGAGACATATAGTTACATCCATTGCTTGCACCGGCAGAGACTCCGTAAATACTCTTAAATTCAATCTCCTGATCCATAAAATAATCTATCACACCGGCGGTAAACAATCCTCTCATGCCTCCGCCTTCTAAAATCAATGATGCGCGATACATAAAAATCCCTCCATAGTCTGAAATTTTTTTCGTCACAATTCCTATTATAACACACCGTATTTTTTCTGACCAGAAATTTCCTGTAAATTTTATTATTTTTCTTGAATAGAAAAGCACAGAATTTATGCCAGTAGTAATGATAGCTTTTTATTGAAACTCGATTTCCTCATTAAGCTTTTCGTGTATATCAATTCTGGTTTTGATATCAACGGTATTGACAAGCCAGCCACTTAAGTTGCAATTTTTAATAAACTCGTCTATTCGATTAACACCATGAATCTCTTTCAAGGTAACAACAACACCAAAACGAATTCCGACACCATCTTTAGGATCTAATCTATTATTTGTTTTAATTTCCATACCCCAATTCTTATTTTTATAAGATCTCTTAGATTTATTAGTTCCCTTAGGAACTTCGGAAACATATTTAACATTGTCCCACTTTCTAAACTTATCTCTTGCATCACCTTCTAATAAATAGCTCTTTTCCGTATTTAACGTATCATCCTGGTTTTGTTTATCATTATTAATTTCATTCAACTTACCATCATCTTTAATTCTGCCGAAATGAAGGTTCAACTCAGTGTTTGTATAATCTACTCCTTGAGTTCTATCGCATATTGGAAAGTAACACATAGTTGCTCTTGCAACATAAGGATATTTATCGTCTTTAAGAGGAACAGGAAAACTATAATTATATGTATTCCATTTCTCACTTACATCCGACACCAAAAATTTAATTTCATCATCCGGGGTTTGAACAATATCCTCTATTCTTATAGGAACTACGCCATGTCCATAAAGAGCAACTTCTTCAGGGGTTGGACTTTCATTCCAACTGCGTGCAGCATCAATTATCAAGGCTTTTGCGACTTCTCTGCTCAATCCCAAAACATCGATTAAATATGATAATTTACGAGCTATCCAGGGAGCTGCAAATGAAGTACCGGCAACATAAGCTGCTCCAAGCGGTTCACATACCTGAATATACTGCTCCTCACTTCCACCATAGTAACTAACATCTGGTTTAGCAAAGAAGGAGAGTGCAAGTCCCTTTCTTGCATATTTAGTTGAAAGCCCGCTCTTGGTAACTGCGTTAACTACCATACTGTTTATTGAATCTGCGGGTGAGCCGATTTTCACAATGTTTTCATTTGGTTTGTTTGTTCCTGCCACAACAAAGATTACATCATTCTCATATTGAATTTGATCTAATGTAGCAGCTTCAGCTGAAATAAAATTATCATTAATTTCTTGATTACTACCGAGTGAAATGTTCCACACTTTTATATCACTATTGTTGGCAATAATACTTTTTATTTGCTTCACAATGGTAAAAGATGAGAACTGAGAGCCTACTGCGACTCCAAAATGACGCACTCTAAACCTTCCGCAGCCGTCATTTAACCAAGGATTTAATCTGGCTCCATCTACAATAATTGATGAAACAGCAGTACCGTGTCGATAATCATTTTGATTCTTTGGAATACTATTATCTACCATATCATGATAGTCTACCCACTCACTAAAATATACATTTTTATCGAATAAAGTATCGATAACACCTATTGTTGGCTCAATGCCTGGAGATGGAATCGTAATCATATTTTTCTGATACTCTTGAATAAAATCTTCGGGCGACAGTTCAGCTAAATCAACTGTTGCCATAGAAACCAGATAAGGTGCTTTTTCAAACAACAGCTTCAATTGATTTTCGTCCAGGAATACAGTTTGTTTGTCCAAAATCCTGCTTGATAAGATATCAATGCCTATATTTTTAAATAAACTTTTGGTATCCATACCTGTATCAAACAAAGTAATAATACTTTGTTTTAATTGAGGAACAGCCATTTCTACCTCAAAATCATCAATATATGAAACATCTGCAATTACCTGCTTGAAAGTTGTTTTTGGCAATCCAAATTTTTCAAATTTAATCGTCTTAAATAGTTCATCATTTTTAAAGATAGATTGTGTTATCCCATCTTTAAATTTAGCTTTCAATACCTCGCAAGATTTTGACAAAAGATTAATACTGTTATCTAAATCCGATATGTCAACAAAATATGTTATAATATGCTTACTTTTTTCTGTATTAAACTTTGCCCCCACTATTGCAAAATTAGAATCTTTTCCCTTCAGTAATCCTGCAATACGATTGCTTTTTGCAACTATTTTATTATAATTCACACTAATCAAAACACCTTGAAAAGGTCTTTTTTCATGTTGCCAAAATTCTTTTATCTGGTACAATTTATCTATCAATCTAAGCAACTGTTCTATTGTAACTACCTTTTTACTATTCATAGATATGCCATTACGACTTCCCTGTTTTGAAGCCTGAACAAATCGTTTCCCTTTTAGCTCAAGTACATGATTCATTTTTTAATCCCCCTTACTCAATTTTCTTGATACAGCACTTTTAGATTCTCCAGTGAGTTTTTCTATTTCTCGTACTGTAAACCCCATATCATATAATTGACTAATGTCAGTTTGATTTAGATTTCCAATCAAGCTGTTGTAAAGCCTTTTCAAATAGTCATGTTCGTAATTTACATCGCTAAACGCTAAGGATGTCTTAATAATATTCTTTAATTCTCCCGGGTATGGAAGTTGAGGGGCCATATTTAATATTTTCCTAAACAATCTCGTGTCTTTTGAAATACCTTTAAAATTTTTTATATAAGAAGAGAAATATAACTCACCAACTTCAATTAAATCCTCTTTGCTATAACGGTCAAAATTTATTATTGCATCAAATCT
>CALWLV010000085.1 GCA_944381595.1 uncultured Roseburia sp. | reverse complement strand
CCATGTTTTACTGTTTTGAATAGGAACTCTTCTTGATTTCTCTTGAAGAGGTTCGCTGAAAATTTTTCGAAATTTTCAGGGATGGTTTATGATTCAGTTTTCAAGGTTCTGTTTGTTGTTGCTCTCTCGCAGCAACTTTCATAGTTTACCACAAGTTTAACTGCTTGTCAACAACTTTTTTATTTATTTTTGCTGTCTCAAGCGACAGCTTGTATATAATATAACATATTTTGACTTTTGTCAACAACTTTTTTTATATATTTTTTAAAAAAAAGAGTTACATACAGTCTATCATTACTCATAATGTAAGAAAGAGGAAGCTGAACGCTTCCTCTTTCTTACATCTGCACCCCACTTATTGTGTGGGAATCCATATAATCTTCCACATCAAATTTCCGGTCTTTATAATAATATTGCATATCCTCGTCTGTAATTTCTCGAATGACTCTGGCCGGATTTCCAACTGCAATGACATTATCCGGCAAATCCTTTGTAACCACACTTCCAGCTCCTACCACTACATTATTTCCAATCTTCACTCCCGGAACCACCACTACATTTCCACCCAGCCATACATTATTGCCTATGCTAATATCTATTCCATATTCATATCCCGAATTTCTGCTAACCGGGTGAATTGGATGTCCTGCTGTATAGATTGATACGTTTGGTGCAAACTGCACATTATCTCCAATTCTTACTTTTCCGACATCCAGGATAGTAAGATTATAATTGGCAAAGAAGTTTTCTCCCACCTCAATATTCTTTCCGTAATCACAATGAAAAGGCTGTTCTACATGAATAAATTTTCCTGTTTTTCCAAATATATCCTTGATTAGCCGCTGAGCCTCTTCTTTCTGATCCGGCTCCATATGATTAAAACGATATATTTTTCTCTTATTTTCCTCCCGTTCTTCCAAAAGTCCATCCATCCACGCTTTGTATGGAAGACCTGCCTGCATTCGTTCCTTCATATTCATCACCTGTATTCCTCCTGTTCCAGCTATTTTACACATAAATAACCATAGTTTTTTCTATCACATACTATTATATTAACTTATCCAGAAAAACCGCAACTAAATTATGACTGTAAATCCAGTTCAGAAATGCGTTTTGATTAATTTGTACAAAGATTTCCTGTGCCCAGGACTCACTTCCGCATGCTTGCAACAGTAAACAAATAAGCCATAAAACCAGAATTCCTTCTGCAAATCCTACCGCAAATCCTGCCAGCTTGTTCACTTCTTTTAATACCGGCAGTCTTGTCACAATCCCAAACGCACCCATTATAATTCTCAATAACAGATATATTACAATATTCAGACAGATATAAATCAATGCATTGTAGATATAACTTGAAATACTCATGGCTATACCGGCTTCTATATTATCCGACACAATCTGTTCTTCACCTACACGGTCTAAAACATACTGTGGAAAAGGAAGCTGATCCAACGCATCTTTATTTACCACGCCATGTTCCTGCACCACATCGAGAACTTCATCATAAATATTCTCATAGAGAGAAGTGTTTTCCCGAATAAAAAGACTTACCGGACGCAGCAAAAGACCCGTGAGAACAATCGTTAAAATCAACGTTATCACATACAAAACCATCCGTGCAATTCCTACCCGATATCCTCGCAGAGCCGTCAGTGCAAGAATTGCAATCGCTACAATCAATACAATCAAATCCATATTTCTCCTTCTTTCCAATATACTACTTCAATTTTATTTCTTCCCCATTTTGATTGGTAATAATCAAAAACTTATTTTCCACTGCCAGCGGAATCACTTTTACTATGCCCTCTTCTATCTTTCCCTGGAACTTTTTAACTCCCGAAATAGTGAGCATATACATTTCTTCTGAATTATTCAAGATTACAATATCTTTTTGTATCTGTATATCATTATATTGGAACTCTACCGATGTATCCAACACGTTCCTGCCTGACAAATCATATACCTTTAATGTATGTTTATTCAATGCACTTTCATCCTTTAAAGCCACGCCAACATACTTCTCACTACAAAAAACGCTTTCGATTTCTTTCTCAATCTTTATTTCTTTTTCAACAGACGGTCTTTCTTCCATATTATATATGGTTATTTCATTATCTGCATAAGCTGCTACAACATCATTTGTAACAAATTCCACATTGGAAACAATACTTCCTTCATAATCAAAGCCACCTACGATTCTTCCGGCTTCATTCTTTCCCACTTCTGAATAGTTGTAAAATACCACTCTGGTCTGAGCCTGTCCATTGGTCAAATACACATAAGATACTGCCAGTTTCGTTCCATCTTCAGAGATACTAAGACACACAGGAGTTCCATCTCCAGAAAGAACAGTTTGTCCCTTGGCAATATTCGTTCCATCTTTGTCATATACTTCAATCAGATTTGCCACATCACTCTTTGTAATAGCTGCCACAACTCCCTGACCGGAAACCTCCAAAGCAATAATTGGATTTTCCGTCTGAATCTCGCCCTGTCTGCCGGATGTATCATAAATATACACGCCGGTACCTTCCAAATCTGCGATTGCCATATATTCCCGACACACATCCACCACAGGCTGTTTCATCTCAAATGCCTGATTCCATATGGTATCATCTCCTATCATATAAGAGATTCCATCATTACTATAACGAAGTACGCCTTCTCCATAACGATAGAACTTGCACTTAGCCACATCTCCCATCTCTATGGTATTGGTTACCTCATAATTTTCGTATACACGATGATCAAGAAATATCTTGACGCATATCACAAGTCCAATTGCAATAATAAAAAGCACAACCATCAGGATGGCCATTCTTCTTCTGTGTTTCACTAACATCGACTCATAATCTTTTTCTTCTTCTATGATCTGAAAATCCATTCCCCCAGATTGTTTCTTTTTTCTTTTCAGCAATCCCATTTCATCCTCCGATGTAATTGTTGTATTTCTGTCAAACTTTTATTATCATAACATATCCCCGTTGAAATGTCATTATTTTTTAGGGAATTATCAGTGTTTTTCCATATGAGATATTATCCGGACTGCTAAGTTGATTTAGCTCCATAATCATTTCCAGATTATTTGTATTCCCATATAATTTCTTACAGATTCCGTATAGTGTATCTCCTTTTTGCACTTCATAATATTTTGTTTCTGCCGGAGCAACCGATGCTGTCTGCGGTTCCGTTGTAGTTTCTTCCGTTGTTTGCTCCTGTGTTTCCTGAGGTTGTTCCGTGGTGGATATTTCCTCTGTTTCAGGATTTACTTCTTCTGTTGTCACGGACTCTTCTGTGCTTTCTTTCGTTTCATCGAACAGCATAACATCATCCAGGTCCGTCATTTCTCCTTTGTTCATGATATTCGCAACCACTTCCTGCATTTCTGTCTTTAGATTTTCAAACTGCCCCTGGCGATACATAACCCCCACTGTAAATACCAATGCACCCACAGCAACATAGGATGCAATTTTATGAAAAAAAAGAGGTGTTCCCTTTGCCTTTGCGATATCCCTGTTTTTCTCCTCTTGCTCCAGCTCTATGGTTTCTTGTTTCTGTTCTTCCTCTCCTTCCTGTTTTTCCTTTTTTTCTGACGCCACATGTTCTGCTTTGGTCTGAATACTCTTTCTTTTACTATTTAGATGATAGTGAGTATCAAAAATATAGCTCTCAAAATCCGGATTTTTTTCATAATAGATATGATAACATTGCACCTTTTGCAAATCCCCACCCAGATAGGCATAGAAATCCAGTTCCATTTCCTCTCTGTTGATATTGAGAAACACCTTGTCATTTCCTGCAAAGTGGTCCAGGTGAATTTTCCTCATCTGAAACAAATCACGCTGCTGAAAATCTTCCAAAGACGCATACCATCCAACAATCTTTACTCCCTGATAATATTTCTTTATATCATCATAGAGACCCGTCCAGACATCGTCCCCAAACAACAGGATATTATCCAGCACTTCCCGCACTTCTGCCACAGAGCGGATAAAAATATACGCTTCTCCTTTGGAGAATTTTACATTTCCCAGAAGAACCCCATAACGGATATCCTTGTCATTTTCCGGCAATAATTTTAGAAATTCTGTTACCTTACTTTCTATATAAATATGATATTTTGTTTCTCCCGATCCAATTTGGTGAATATTTTTGGGCAGTTTTATATTCTCTTCTTCCTGATTTTCGCTGTTATAAATAGTTTCTATCATATTTTTCCCCCATTTCGACTTATTTTTTTCATCTTGTCCTACTAACAGATTATTCCTATTTTACAGGAAAGAATTTGTTTTTCATGTCATAATTTGTACAGTAATTTTAGAAATTATCGACATTTCTTTTGGATTGAATAAAGATGGTTTTTTTCGGGTATAAAATGGATAGAACTGTTTAGAAAAGGAGATTGAAATTTTGAGAAATATTTTTTATTATCACGCACTGGCAGGAGCGAATTCATTGAAATTCAGCCAAAAACTAAAAGAGATGATGCTTTCCTATCAGGATGAATGCCAGGATATTGTACTTCTCTGTGTTGGCAGTGACCGTTCTACCGGGGATAGTCTTGGTCCCCTGGTCGGACATAAACTGAAGCGAAGCCTTGCCGGAAAACTTTTCATTTATGGAACACTTGAAAAACCTGTCCATGCCATGAACCTGAACGAAGTAATGCTGCAGATTTATCAATCCCACAGAAAACCTCTTGTCATTGCAATCGACGCCTCCCTCGGCACAGAAAAGCACATCGGATATGTAACCCTTGCAAATGCCCCTCTGCGTCCCGGTCTGGGAGTAAAAAAAAGTCTCCCAGAAGTGGGAGACATCTGTATCACCGGGATTGTGAATCTATCCGGAGTCATGGACAGCATGATACTGCAATCCACAAGACTTGCCACCGTCATGACACTTGCAGACTTTATCAGTACCGGAATTCTTCTTGCTGTTCATTCTTATTCATCTTCTTCTATGACATGGATTTCAAGATAATCAAAGTCAATAGAATCCATAAAATTATCTTTGGAAAATCGTACTTTATCATGTCTTTTGAATTCGGCAATATTGCTGTCCAACCAAATCGGCTGGCTTAAGTCGAATTCATTACATACTTCATCAATCGCTGCAAAAATTTTGCGGGTACGATTCATTTCCTTATCGTCATTGGATACCACATAATCCTTTCGCATCCGTCCGGATTTCCACACTTTTGCCCACAAACGAAACATATCTGCATCCTCCGGATTACATATGCTGAACCATAGCGGATAATAATTTTACAGAATTTTCTACAGCTTTAGCTTCAAAAGCAGGATAATCCATAGTCGCACTATCATCTGCTTTATCTGAAATCGCACGAATAATCAGAAATGGAATCCCATTTAAATAAGCACTCTGGGCAATAGCTGCTCCTTCCATCTCTGTACAAAATCCCTGAAATTCCCGAACCAGCTGATTCTTCTTTTCTTTATCTGAAATAAACTGGTCGCCACTAATGACTCTTCCGGCAAAGGCACGAATATCCGGACATACCTGCAGACAGCATTCCTGTGCCAGTGCTATTAATTTCTCATCTGCCTTAAAATCTGATTCCTTCATCTGTGGAATCACTCCCAGGGCATATCCGAATCCTCTTGCATCCACGTCATGCTGCAGGGCATCTGTGGACAACACCACATCACCAATGTTAATTTCCGCCTTTAGCGATCCCGCAATCCCAGTATTAATAATGGCATCGACGTGAAAAAGATCCACAAGAATCTGAGCACATATGGCCGCATTCACTTTTCCAATACCGGAACGCACCACTGTTACTGGCTTCTCATGCCACAATCCGCTGTAAAATTCCATCCCGGCTTTCTCGGTGATTTCCACCTGGGTCATCTGCTCTTTGACTTTTGTTACTTCAACATCCATTGCTCCTATAATTCCTAGCATTTTTTCCTCCATCTTCCTGTTATTCCGGATAAATCAGTCTTTCTTCTGAGATATGATCAAGCACCTCTCTCAGATACTTGTCCGCAAGATAATTTGCCATACCAAGATTCATATCAAGATAATTTCCACAATCTTTGGCCGACGCTCCCGGAATCTCATCTTTATAATCTCTCACAAATGTAAATAATTCACGAACCAATGGCACAATGTCCCTTGATTCATAGTCACCGGAAAGGAGAAGATAAAATCCCGTACGACAACCCATCGGTCCAAAATAGATACATTTGTCTTTATAATCCGGATGATTTCTCAAAAACGTAGCGGCCAGATGTTCTATGGTATGCACCTCAGCCGTATTCATCACCGGCTCAAAGTTCGGTCTGGTCATACGCAGGTCAAAAGTCGTAACCGTTTCCGCACCAATTTTGTCTTTGCGGGATACATAAATTCCCGGAAGTAATTTTAAATGATCAATGGTAAAACTTGCTATTTTTTCCAATTTAAATTCCTCCTATAATTGTTTCAGTGCCTGTGCCAATTGGTCAGGACATGATGTTGATTTGAATCCGCATCGAATTCCCTCTAGCTTTCCGATGGCATCTTCCACCTTCATTCCTTTGACTAATGCAGCAATTCCTTTCAGGTTTCCATTACATCCACCTGTAAAGACAACTTCTTCTATGATTCCATCCTTCACTTCAATATCAATAAAACTGGAACAGGTTCCCTTTGTTTTATACCTCATGACCCATCATCCTTTCTTATCTATAAATTACTATTAATCATACCACACCCATGCATATTTTGTCGAACCTTTTTTCTTGCTATTTTCCCCCCATAAAATATAATAAAAAGTAATATGATAGAAAGAGGGGATTCTTATGACGTATTTAAACTATTCTGCAATTGCTTTTTTTATGCTTGGCATGCTTCTTGAAACGGTGGGATTTGTCCGCCTTCAATTCTTTTATCAGGCATGTCGAAATATACAACAGGCGAAACATGCACTTCTAAAACAAATTCTGCTGCGTTTTACAAATTGCGGCAGACTAAACATCCGTATCCGCAACACATCCGCCTTTGTAAAGCGCTACATAAACAACTATTCTGTAGCCGGATTTCATTATAACACCCTGGAAAAGTTCAGCGTTTTCTGTATCATACTGGGACTTTTATGCACAACCATTGGTACGTTCCGCTATGGTGAAACCTTTTATCATTCAGCACTTATATACATATTATTATCTGTAATCTATGTATTATTTGGTCATTTTCTGGATACCGAAGCACTAACGGAGCAATGCGTATCCGTCATTACTGATTATCTGGACAATACATTGAATCACAGAATTCTATCTTCTGAAAAAGAAAAACAATCTGCAAATCCTCATCCACAACCTATCCGCCAATCCAAACCCAGCGAGAAAAGTAGGGAAGTTTCAGACAATAAAAATAATACAAAACAAAAAATGGATAGTGGAAATGAAGAGATTATTTTTTCTGTAATTAATGATTTTCTTGTTTAATTTTACAGCAAAATATGTTATAATATACCAAGAAATTTTTTTGCGAAGGAGTGTTTTTTATTATGGCTAAAGTTACTTTTGATTATTCGAAAACCGCATCCTTTATTTCAGCAGATGAAATTACCAACATGAAAAAACTGGCGTTGGATGCGAAAGAAACTCTTGTATCCAAAAGCGGTGCAGGAAATGATTTTTTAGGATGGATTGACCTTCCGATAAATTATGACAAAGATGAATTTGCAAGGATTAAGGCTGCTGCCGAGAAAATACAAAAAGACTCTGAAGTTCTTCTTGTAATTGGTATCGGCGGTTCCTATCTTGGCGCAAGAGCTGCCATTGAGTTCTTAAGACATAATTTCTACAATATGGTAGATAAGAGTATTCGTAAAACACCGGAAATTTACTTTGTAGGAAATAATATCAGCAGTACCTATGTAAAACATCTGATGGATGTGATTGGAGACAGAGATTTTTCTATTAACATTATTTCAAAATCCGGAACGACTACCGAACCAGCCATTGCATTCCGTGTGTTTAAGAAAATGTTAGAAGAGAAATACGGAAGAGAAGCTGCTGCAAAGAGAATCTATGCTACCACCGACAAAGCAAAGGGTGCATTAAAGAACCTCGCTACAGAAGAAGGATATGAAACTTTCGTGGTACCGGATGACATCGGCGGAAGATTTTCTGTACTTACTGCTGTAGGACTTTTACCAATCGCTGTCAGTGGCGCAGATCTGGACAAGCTCATGGAAGGTGCTGCAAGCGGAAGAAAACGTGCTTTGGAAGCTGACTTCGAAGAAAACGATGCATTATTATATGCCGCTATGAGAAATATCTTATTAAGAAAAGGCAAAAATATTGAGATTGTTGCAAACTATGAGCCAAGTCTCCACTATGTTTCCGAATGGTGGAAACAGCTGTATGGAGAAAGCGAAGGAAAAGACCAGAAAGGTATCTTCCCGGCAGCCGTTGACCTGACCACAGATCTTCACTCCATGGGACAGTTTATTCAGGATGGTGCCAGAATCATGTTCGAGACTGTTATTAATGTAGAAACACCACAGTGCGAGATTATGATTGAAGAAGAACCGGTTGATTTGGACGGATTAAACTATCTTGCCGGAAAATCTATGGACTTCGTAAACAAGAGTGCGATGAACGGTACTATTCTCGCCCACACCGATGGAAATGTTCCAAATCTGATGGTCAATGTTCCAGAACAGAACGAATTCTATTTAGGTGAATTATTCTACTTCTTTGAATTTGCCTGCGGCGTATCCGGTTATTTACTGGGCGTGAACCCATTTAACCAGCCGGGTGTAGAAAGTTATAAGAGAAATATGTTTGCATTGCTTGGCAAGCCGGGATATGAAAAAGAACGGGAAGAATTGTTAAAGAGACTCAACTAAATAAACATCGAAGAAAAGGAGATATTTCCAAGCGAAACATCTCCTTTTTTATTATTATAATTATGACCAAAATTTTTCTATTATTTTTGCAACACCATCATTATCACAGGAATCTGCCATATAGTCCGCCACCTGTTTTACTTCATCACAGGCATTTTCCATGGCAACTCCCATTCCAGCATAACGAATCATAGTGACGTCATTTCTTCCGTCACCACAGGCTACCAGTTCTTCCTGTTTGACACCTATGGTATGCAGCAATACATCCAAGGACTCAGCCTTATCAATTCCCAACGGAACCACTTCAATAAAAAATGGCTCTGACTGAAAAATATTCAGCTTTCCCTGAAATGCCTCTGCCATTTCCGTTACTTTCTTTTGTAAAGTTTCTGGATTTCCCACAATCAAAAATTTGTTAACCGGAAATTGCACTCTTTTCTCCAGATTTTCCACACGTTTCACGGGCATTTTTACCACACGGGATTCCAGTTGAACATAAGGATGTTCCGGATTTTCAGTAATGATACATCCATCCTGATAAGTAAGGATAGCTGATTCCGGTATATCCTTCGCATAACGAATCACTCTGGCATTATATTCCTCAGGAACGGTCTTATTATATACCACTTCTCCGGTCTTAAATTCTGTAATTTTCCCTCCATTGAAGGACAGTACATATCCTCCTGATTGTTTCATTCCAATTTCTTCTGCCACATGAGCAATTCCCTGTTCCGGTCTTCCTGACGCTATCATCACCGGAATTCCGGCTTTCTGCATTCTTTGTATCTGCTTTAAGACCGCAGGCGTCACTTCTTTTTTGGAATTTAGCAATGTCCCATCAATATCAAGTGCTAAAGCTTTATATTTACTCATATTTGCTCCATTATTCCACAACATGCAATGTAAGAGTCTGAACTTCTGAACGGTTTCCTTCTGTGTCGCTTACACTGTACTCCAGAATATAATCTCCTACCGTACTGGTATCCACATTTTTTATACCGCCAATTACAATTCTGTTTGACACCGAATCTTTGTCATCAAGAGTTTGGCTTACCATATCAAGACCTTCTGCCGTTCCAAAACTGTCTCCCACTTTAATGACATAATCTGTATAGTGTAATTCAATCTGAGGAACACCGGTTGCATTTACCTGTTCCTGATTAATTTTGACAGGCTGTCCACTTCCACCTGTCTGTGTTAAATCCACTGGCGGTTCTGTCGTTGTCTCTGGTACAGATGTCGTTGCCTCCGGGGTCGGCGCTATGCTTTCTGTCTGTGATTCGCCCTCAGCGACAGAAACATTAATAAAGTTCTCATCCCCTGAGTATTTGATCTTTTTACTTTTCTGTGCCACATTATTTTTAGAATCTTTGGCAGCATAAGTAACTTTAATATGTTCACCATTGTCCAAAACAATAATATTAATAATTGTCAGAGAATCTGTTACATCTCCTTCTTCCTCGTCATACGCCTGTACTCCCGCAAGAAGCGCTTCTGTATCCATATCATCCGTATACTCAGAAACCATTCCGGCTTCACTGAATATAATCTCTGGAGCATTTCTATCGGAGAATATAACAACCACAATACATCCGGCAAAAACACAAGCTACCAGCAACACTAGTAATGCATAAATTCTTTTACCTTCCATCACAGGTTCCTCCCTCCTACATCACATTTTCTCGCTCTATTCATCTCCATAAGAACCATAGGCTCCATAATTTCCATAATACTTGCCATAGTATTTGCCATAATACTTGCCATAATATTTACCATAATAGCCATTACCGGCAATCGGCACCTTATTCAATACAGCCCCTAAAATTTTACAATCACATTTATCCAGCTGCTGTTTTGTATTCTGAGCAAGTTTTACACTGATTTCCGCATGGGAGATAACCATAATCGCACCATCACACTGTTGTGCAACAACAACGCCATCAATAACACTTCCAATCGGAGGAGTATCGATAATAATGTAATCGTAGTTTTTTTTCAGCATTCCCAACAGCATCTTAAACTTTATTCCACCTAATAATTCTGCCGGATTTGGCGGCACCGGTCCCGAAAAAATCATATGCAAATTTGGTACATTGGTTTCATAAGCCACTTCTTCATATTCATTTAATCCTGAGAGATAATGTGTCAGACCCTTAATGGCATTCTTGATTTTATAACGTCCAATCAACACGGATTTTCTTAAGTCACAGTCCATAAACATGACTCTTTTTCCTGATTCCGCCATAGACACTGCAAGATTGAAGGCCACGGAGGATTTACCTTCATTTGGAATGTTACTGGTTACTGCAATAACCTGAATATCACTGCCGCAAAGCTGAACATTTGTTCTTAATCGTTTATAAGATTCATTTACTTGATTATCAAGTTTTGCCATCTTGTTAATATTAATTGTAACCATGATTTACCTCCTACTTTCTTCCTGCTGCTGATGCAGATCTTGTATTTTTCTTTGCAGAATTCACAGAAGAAACCGGTTTGCTGTTTTTACTGCTTTTTCCGCTTCTCTCTCCATCCCATTCCGCTTCTGACATAACCGGAATCGTTGCAAGTGTACTGATACCAAGATATTTTTCAATATCATCCGGTGATTTAATCGTATCATCTGTAACATGACGAATAATCAGTACTGCGATGGTAACTACCATACCAATCAAAGCACCTATTACCATATTTTTTACTACGTTCGGGGAAACCGGTTCAGAACTTAAATTTGCCGGCTCTACCACATTGACGTTTTCAATCCCCATAACTTCCTTAATCTTAACTGCACTGGCTGCACGAACCGCATCTGCAATCTGTCTTGCACGCTCCGGATTTGTATCTGTAATTGTAATTGTAAGCATACGGGTTTCTTCCTGATTCACAACGGAAATCATTCCCCTCAGTGCTTCCACAGAGAACTCTAAATCCAAATCTGCAATGACCTGTTCCAAAACCGGACGGCTGGTAATTAATACCTGATAGTCCTTTGTCATATAGTTGCTGGCTGCATAATCATTTACACTTGCAGTGGACTCCTCATTTTTACTCATCACATAAATAGACGTTTCTGACTGATACTTTGGCGTGATAAACAATTTGGTTCCAAGGAAGGTAACCCCCGCTGCCAGAACACCTATCAGTAAAATTAATACCAACTTATCAAGAAGGAGAAATAGAATTTCTCTTAAATCAATTTCAACCTCATCATTATTATTCTGCATGTTTACATTCGTTTCCATCCGTAACCTCTTTCCTTTCACTTTTCTTATGCATCAAACTAGATATATTCATTCTTTAACATTTTCGCTGGATTTTCTTCCAGAATACGTTTTACATAGCTGCTGCCAAATTTTTTTTCCAAATACCGGACGCAATCCTGCAAATATGGAGCTCTTGAACGGTTGGAATGAGCATCTGTTCCGATAAAGTGTATGAGATCCTTCTTCATCAGCTTAATAATCTGCCGCTTTACACCATTTCCAAACCTTCCTTCAATACTGGAGGCGTTTACCTGTATATAAGCTCCACTCTCTATGATCTGCTCTATCATTTTGACATTCTTAAATAAATCCGGATAACGTTCGATATGTGCCAATATCGGAGTATATCCCGCTGTTTCAATTTTATACAAACTTTCTGCAATATAGGAAGCAGTTGCAGTCGGATGAAATTCGATTAATGCATAATCCGTATCATTTATCGTACTAATCACATTCTCCTGAAGCAATTCAGCAACTTCTTCTCCAAAAAATATCTCTCTGCCAAAGAAAAACTCTATATCAGGAAATTCATCTTCTACTCTGGCCAAAAACAACCTGTATTGGTCATAAATCTCTTCCCTGGTTTGTTCAAATCTCCCTATCGTATAATGAGGAGTCAGTACAATATGACGTATTCCATTGGCATAAGCAATCCTTAGCATATCTTTCGCCATAGACGTGGAACGGGCACCGTCATCCACATGAGGCAGGATATGACAATGAATATCATAGTAACCTTTCGACATTTATTTTCACCATTTCCTATTATATTATTTTTTCATTCCCTGTTATGCTATTCAGGAAATTCCGACAAAACAAACATACTTTGGAATTATAGCACAAGAATGTATGGAAATGCAACAATTTTTCATAAGATTCAGCTATGGATTCAATTTTATATCTTGACTTTTTAAAATTAAGAATTAAAATAGTTCTTAACAAAACTGTTTTTGCAAAAACCAATTTTAATAAAACAAGAAAAGAGGTATATCATGAATGTAACCACAGAGTTCCTAACCAATATCCGTCGGATTATTCGTCTGTATAATCGTATGTTGGAACCAATCTGCGATAAATATCAGATGAGCTCAGTGGAGGCTACTGTTATCAGTTTCCTGTACAACAATCCGGGCAAAGATACTGCTGCAGATATTGTGGAACTTCGTATGTTGTCCAAAGGAAGTGTTTCTCAGGCAGTGGAAAATCTAATTCAAAAATCCCTTCTGATTCGAGAACAGGACTCCGAAGACCGAAGAAAAATTCATCTCTCTCTGACAGATTCTGCCAAACCTATAACAGAAGAAATAGAGAAGATTCGAGAACAATTTCGGGAACAAATATTCCGGGGATTTACTGCGGAGGAAAGGGAATTATTCACTTTATTCAGTATCCGTATTGGAGAAAACACAAAATCAGAATGAGAAAGAAGGAATCTTGAATGAATGAAGACAAGGATTTTTTAGGTCGGGAACCCATCGGAAAGTTATTGCTTTCACTGGCTCTTCCTACCGTTACCGCACAGATTATCAATATGCTTTACAACATTGTTGACCGAATCTACATCGGCCACATTCCTGAAGTCGGAGCTGAAGCTTTGACCGGCGTCGGCGTCTGTATGCCGCTTATTATGATTGTTACTGCATTTGCTGGGAAACTGTTTTGTTGTCCAAATCCTGATATCCATCCTTTTAACCGCAGTGCTTTTAATCTGGAATCGGGATTTTCTTATGACCTTCGGTGCCAGCAAAAACACAATCGGTTATGCTGTTGATTATATGAATATTTATGCTGTCGGCACTATTTTTGTACAGATCACCTTAGGAATGAATGCCTTTATCACCGCTCAGGGATTTGCAAAGACAGGAATGTTTTCTGTTTTGATTGGAGCCGTTGCCAATATCATTCTTGATCCAATTTTTATTTTCGGATTAAATATGGGGGTAAAGGGAGCCGCCCTGGCAACCATCATTTCTCAGGCAATGTCCTGCATATGGGTACTGCTTTTCTTATTTGGTAAAAAAACACATTTGAAAATCAAAAAAGAGAATCTTATTCCGGATTCTAAGATTATACTTCCAAGTCTGGCACTTGGACTGTCAACCTTCATTATGCAGGCCAGTGAAAGCGTCATTTCTATCTGCTTTAACTCATCCTTACTGAAATATGGCGGAGATATTGCTGTGGGCGCTATGACCATTCTCACAAGTGTTATGCAGTTTGCCATGCTTCCTCTTCAGGGGCTTGGACAGGGTGCGCAGCCGATTATCAGCTATAATTACGGAGCAAAAAATGCCGACAGGGTAAGAGCTGCTTTTCAACTTTTGTTAAAAGCCAGCCTTATTTATTCCACACTGCTCTGGCTGTTGGTTATGCTTTTTCCACAGACTTTCGCAAGTTTATTCACAACGTCACCGGAGTTACTGGAATTTACCAAAACTGCTTTGCGTATCTACATGGCATGTATGCTGTTATTCGGCATTCAGATTGCCTGTCAAATGACTTTTACATCTCTTGGTAACGCAAAAGCATCTATCCTGGTAGCAGTCATGCGAAAATTTATCCTGTTAATCCCTCTCATTTATATATTGCCACATGTTTTCCCTTCCGACAAAACTACAGCAGTATATATGGCAGAGCCGGTTGCAGATTTTCTGGCTGTATCTTTCACCATAGTCCTCTTCTTCTTCCAATTCCGGAAATCATTGAGGCTGATATCAGAAAATAACCAAAAATAGTTAAAATTTATAGCACGGCAATTTCCATTGCTGTGCTATTTCTTTATGCACCCAATATTCCAAGATGTTCCAACAGTATTTTTACTCCCAGCAGGATTAGTATGGCACCTCCCGCAAATTCTGCTTTCCCTTTATATTTCGCACCAAACACATTTCCAATCTTAACACCGATAATGGAAAGAAAAAATGTAACAATACCAATGATAGCAATTGCAGCCACAATATTGGTATTTTCCAAAAATGCAAAAGTAACGCCAACTGCTAATGCATCAATACTTGTAGCAACTGCCAACACGAACATTGTTTTAATACCCAGACAATTATCCGTCTCCTCTTCTTCTTCGGAAAAAGATTCCCGAATCATATTCACACCGATGATTACTAAAAGTCCAAAAGCAATCCAATGGTCAATGGAGGTAATGTATCTTTTGAACTGATACCCTATGAAATATCCCAGGAGGGGCATCAATGCCTGAAATCCGCCAAACCACACACCACATACGGCTGCTTTGCGAAGGTCACACTTCTCCATGAAAAGTCCTTTACAGACAGATACTGCAAATGCATCCATTGCTAATCCCACTGCTAAAATAAATAATTCTACGATTCCCATCGTTTCACTCCTTTGTATTCTCCACGATTTTATCACTCATCAAAAAAACAACGTTTATTATAACATACACCTATAAAAATACAATAAAAAAAGAACGAGCATAGATTTTTCTATACTATAATATTATTTATACATCATAGTCTGTCTTATGTTCTTTTTTACAAGGTTCACACAAACAGTCTTCAAACAGTTCCAGTTTTGACTGCAATACCATTTCCAAACGCGTAATACTTTCTACCATGGTATGAACAGATTTATTTGCAGCCAGAAGTTCTTCTACCGATACTCCTTTGTCTGCAACAATTTTTTGAATCTTTTCACCCTCTGCATTTAAAATATGAGAGATGGCTGTCTGCTCCAAAGCTACGGACTGAATAATATCTGTCACTGCGTCACACCGTTTTCCTTTGCTTGATACAATCATCGGCATTCCCATAACAAGATTCCTTCCAAAAACAGATATCATTTACAGATTACCATATATGGTATGCTGGGAAAGCAGAAAAGTGTTTCCTTTTCAATTTGACATGATGGATTACATGCGGTTATTATGCAGTGAAGTCGCAAGCTCATTACGGCTCCACTGCTTTCCTCATCATTCCAATTCTTCCAACCAGCTTTGAACATCTTCTCTTGAAACCCTGGAAGAGAAACGATGTCCTTCCAACCAATTTCCACTACCGGCCATTTCTTCCAGCAATTCACCACTTTCCCCTAAACCTGAGGAAGATGACGTAGCAAATGGTATCACTGTTTTTCCTGTAAAGTCATTGTTCTGTACAAAACCGTCTACCGGCCATGCTGCAATTCCCCACCATATTGGATAACCAATAAACACGGTATCATATTCGTCCCAACCATCCACAGTTGTCTTGACAAGCTCCACATCTCTCTGATCCGGATTTTCATGCTCCTTTGTAACCCTGCTGTCTTCATCACTCCAGTTTAAATCACTGTCACTATATGGCTCTACCGGTTCCAGCTCAAATAAATCTCCACCTGTCTCTTCTGCAATTAATTGAGCGGCTTCTTCTGTGTTTCCAGTTGCCGAATAATAAACAACCAGTGTTTTTCCAGTTCCGCTATCTGGTTTTGTTGCCTGCGTATCTTCTGTGTTCGCTTCGGAAACCGTGGTACTGTCCTTCTGTGACGTCTGTTCTGTGTTCGACTGTATGTCTTCTGTCTGAGAAGTACTTGATGATTCGCTGCTACATGCAGTCAATTGAAATGCCATCATAATTCCCAATAATAATGCTGTTATTTTCTTCATTTGAAATCCTCCTTTTACATCTGTTCTTTCCAAAAGTCTACTGCATCATTGATCCACCCCTCTGCAACGGTTCCTGTACCAAGTCCAAATCCATGTCTTAAACCGGGATAATGATGAAATTCTGTAGGAATTCCCAACTCGTCAAGTTTTTCTAAACGACTCTCCATGGTATGCCAGTTCGCGATACCGTCATTTTCTCCTACACAGGCATATGTAGGCGGATCATTTTCTGTATAACTACTGTGTCCCGTATACTGCATGATGATTGCTCCGGGGCGAGGCAGCTGAGCACCTCCGAATTCAACCGGACCATAAGATCCCATCCATGCCGCCATTCTTCCACCGGCGGAACCTCCCCAAAGGGAATAACAATTCGTATCTACTTCCAGTTCTTCTGCGTGTTCGAAGATAAAGCTAATTGCCCTTGCCAGATCCTCACAGGCAGTTTGTGCTCCGGGACGATAAATCAGTGCGAAAGCGTTGTATCCTTTTTTCGATAATTCCAGTGCATGAGGAAAACTATCCTGCATGGCTCCCACATAGGCAAATCCGCCTCCGGCATTGCATACCGCAAACTTTTCTCCCGGATTCCCTTTAAAGAAAAATAATCCTGTATCTTCTTTTTCCGGATCTTCCCGTTTTTCTTCCTCTGTATAGATATCGTAAAAGACTGTATCGCCCGCTTCTGCATGGCTTTTTAAATAATTTACAATTTCCACCGTTTTATTTGGATCTATGTTGTTGTACCATGTCAACTGAAGTTCCCCCAGTGTATCCCCACTGTAATATCCACTATCCACAGGAAAAATCAATCTTCCATATGATTCGAATGCTTCATCATTTATGACATCCGATATTTTTGTTTCTGTGGTATAAAATCCACTGATGCTTTGATTGTTCTGCTCAAAATCCTCTTCTCCGGATTTTATCATTGTACCTTCCTCTCTGCTGCACCCGAAAAAACTAAAACACAGGTAGAAAAGCATTGTACTTACCAGTTTTGTTTTCAATGATTGACCACCTCATTTACTTTTTGTTTCTATTATTATAAATGAATCGGGACATCTTAAGAAGTTTCCGTTCGTTATGTAGTATACACCTATAGGTTATTAGTCAATCTGTAAAAGCAGCTTGACAAATGATATATTCTATGATATTTTATCAAACAAGGTTTTGCTTGCCGCCGGGTAAGCTTAGGCGTCAATTTCGTATCGTTAGGCCAATGAAGATACGAAATCGGCGCCTATTTTTTGCCTAAATATAATTTTCAGGAGGTTTTTATGACGAAATCAAATTGTTTTCGAGATTTTTTGAAATATTCTTCTCTGAATGTGATGGGAATGATTGGCCTTTCCTGTTACATCCTGGCTGATACTTTCTTTGTATCGAAGGGACTTGGCACAAATGGTTTAACATCCTTAAATTTGGCGATTCCCATTTATAGCTTTATTCACGGAACCGGTCTTATGATTGGCATGGGTGGCGGTACCAGATATTCTATCCTGAAGGGTCAGAATCATCACGAATCTGCAAACCATACATTTACCAATGCCATTTATCTGGCAGCTATGTTTGCCGTCTTTTTTGTATTGGCAGGCATCTTCTTTTCCGATGATATTATCTCCCTGTTTGGTGCAGCATTTGCGACAGGTCTGGCTCCTGTTTTTAGTATTCTGATTTTGCTGCCTTATTTTATTCGAAAGAAAAATATGTTTCACTTTGTAAAATGCAAAGCACAAAAAGCTCCGTTTACGAAGATTCTTTCCAGTGGTATTCCTTCTCTGATTACAGAGGTTTCCTCCGGTGTGGTAATGATTGTATTCAATGCCATCATCCTGAACCTGAGCGGAAATGTTGGTGTTGCAGCTTACGGTGTAATTGCAAATCTATCTCTGGTGATTATTTCCATTTACACTGGTATTGCACAGGGAATACAACCGATTATCAGTCGGAGTTACGGCATGAAAAAACTCCGGGATATCCATGCCACACTGCGATATGCATTCACAACCATGCTGCTTTTTTCAGTGATTATTTATGGAGTAATCTTTCTCGGAGCTTCTCAAATTACCGACATTTTTAACAGCGAACAGAACGCTATGCTGCAAAAAATTGCAACAGAAGGCTTGCGTCTGTACTTTCTTGCCTGCCCGTTTGCCGGATTTAACATCATAATTTCTATGTACTTTACCTCTACGGAGTGGCCACGACCTGCCCATGTAATTTCCTTACTTCGCGGATTCCTGGTTATTATTCCCATGGCATTTCTGCTATCATGGGTTGGAGAAATTCGTGGCGTATGGTGTGCTTTCCCTGCAACAGAATTGTTGGTGGCTGTCATTGGACTATGTTTCTTTTTGAGAAAAAATAACAAACAGGATGAGATTGTTTTATAAGTCCATGTCATAACAAAGCTCACAGCGCTTTTGAATCGAAAATGCATGAAAATAAGTTTCTTCCAGTGGAATCCACTTCTTCTGAAAGATTTCCACCTCCGCCGCACCATTCCGTTCCCGAATCCGGCGAAGCTGCTCTATTGGATGGATTGTCAGAAAAATATGAAAATCGTAAAAATCCCATAGTTGTGGATGACAGCTGTATGAGCCCTCTATCAATGTAATTCCATTTGGTTTCACCTGAACAGGCACTTTCAGCATTTGAGTATGACAGTTGTAAGGACGGTAAGAAAAGGAGATACCCTGTTTCAATGGAACGAGAACTTCCTCCCGGAATCTCTCATAATCCACATTCCCTCCCGGCTGCCGCAGGCGTTCCTCGGTTCGCTGTTCCGGCCTGAGGAAGAAATCGTCCATATGTACTACATTGCAGTGCAGCGATTTCCGAAGCTGCTCTGCAAGTGTGGTTTTTCCTGCAGCACAACGACCATCAAGTGCAATCAGGATGGAAGAGTCTGTCTTGTGGAGCGAATACAGTGCTTCCTGTATTTCCACAGCAACTCTGCCCATCATGAGTTACTCTCCGCTGATAGCACTGCGGTCTGTGCCCGATGGAACGGAACGAGCCCGGTACGGTTGAGGGCAACCATAACAGAGGGAATCAGAATGAGCTGGACAATAATACCCGGGATGGCGTTAAGCACAGCTCCTGCCAGGAACATCTGCCAGGTAAAGCTATTGCCGGATATTCCCAAAAGCAGTACTTGCACAAGTCCCCAAACCACACGGCCCGCCAGCATGGCGATAATCAGACACCGATACAATGCCCGGATGCACTGCCAGCGGGATAGACTGTAAAGCAGTCCGGCTACAAGTCCGTATGTCAACAGTTCGAGGGACATGGCAATTCCTGTAGGGAACAGCACCGGCATTCCAAAAAGAGCATAGCGCAACAGTGGAAGGATAAATCCGACAATTCCCCCATACTGCCAGCCACATATGAAACCGCAAAGGAATACCGGGATGTGCATAGGAAGCAACATATTTCCAATCTGTGGTATCTGTCCGGTCAAAAATGGAAGCACCAGACCAAGAGCCAGAAACATGGCTGCCAATGTCATATTTTTTATATTGTGTTTCATGTGTATTTCCTCCTGTCAAACCACTGCAAAATTTTACCAATGTAATAGCCACAGACCGCCCAAAGTCCCATCATCATGCCCCAATGGAGTCCCAAATGAAGACTCATAAACAGAAATCCCCAATAAGAAGCAAGCATGTGAAGCGTACGTGCAAATCCTATCCCGCCTGAAATCGGAAGAATCAAAACATTGCAAGTCCCAG
This sequence comes from uncultured Roseburia sp., assembly GCA_944381595.1. Lineage (GTDB taxonomy): Bacteria > Bacillota > Clostridia > Lachnospirales > Lachnospiraceae > CAG-303. Next base: position 5,016 of record CALWLV010000085.1, on the reverse strand, counting down.
CCACTCATGGACTGCTTCACCCAACAACAGATAGACCATGAGGCAAACTAATAAAAGAGTCATTGCAAAATCTACAGCAATTTTTATAATCATCTTTGGTTTCAATGGTGCAAATTCCACGTTGCTGTACCGGCAGTGGGTAGCAGATGGAAAAAAACTTTCTCTGGAAACATTGATTGATATTGCCACTAAGTTAATCTGTAATGGTATGTCCAGTGTAGTAAAAGAGAAAAATTAAAAAGTTCTTTCCGGTTGTTCCAGCAATGCCGCACACTGCTTCAGGTCATTTATGATTGGAATATGCTGCGGACATACCCGTTCACACTGACGGCATTCAATACAGTCCGATGCACGGCCTTTTCCTGTCACTGCTTTTTCATAAGACGAAACAGCCTCTGCCGCCAGACCATTGCCCAACTGTTTATTCACAGCTGAAAAGATTTCCGGTATTGGGATTTGCTTTGGACAACCCTCTGTACAATAACGACAGGCTGTACATGGGATGGTAGAAGAATTTCCAAGCATACGCTGTGCCTGCTGAATAATCTTTTGTTCCTCATCACCAAGTGGATGGAAATCTTTCATATAAGAAAGATTATCCTCCATCTGCTCCATATTAGACATCCCTGATAACACCGTAATGATTCCATCGAGAGAAGCTGCAAACCGGATTGCCCATGATGCACAGGACATATCCGGATGATAATCCAGAAGCAGTTTTTTCACTTCAGCCGGAGGGTCTGCAAGAGTTCCTCCCTTCACCGGTTCCATTACAACGATGGATTTTCCATGTTTTCTGGCAACCTCATAATTGGCTCTGGATGTCACGGAAGGATTTTCCCAATCCGCATAATTAATCTGAAGCTGTACAAAATCCATATCCGGATGCTCCGTCAGCAACTTATCAAGCATTTCAGGCCCTGCATGAAAGGAAAATCCCAAGTGCTTAATCAGACCTTTTTCTTTCTGTTCTTTTGCAAAATTCCAGAGATGGTATGTATCATACTGTGTATAATTGTTTTCCATCAGGGCATGCAGCAGATAGAAATCAAAATATCCTGCTCCTGTCCGTTCCAAACTAGTGTAAAACTGATTTTTTGCAGCTTTTTCATTGGGTGCCATCTTAAATGCATTTATCTTTGTTGCCAACTGATAGGCTTCTCTTGGATATCTGTCCACAAGTGCCTCTTTGATAGCATCCTCTGAGCCCTCATATACAAAAGCAGTATCAAAATAAGTAAATCCCGCCTCCATGAACCGATCCACCATCAATTTTACCTGTTCTATATCTGTGGTCTGCTGTTTTTTTGGCAGACGCATGAAACCAAAACCCAGCTTTGGCACTTCTTTTCCAAAATACTCCGACATATGTTTCTCCTTTTCTTATCGATTTATCTGTTTACAAAGCTTAAAGCGATACATCAATTCGCACAGTTTTTTTACGCTCTCCTCCAAAATGTTTTTCTTCCAGTTCAAACATTTCTTCCAGAATTTTTTTCTCTGCTTCATCAGCTATGTCCACATGCTCTGTCGATTCTTCCTTAAATTCATTGCTCTCTGCTTCCTGCATTTCTGGCTGCAAGCGTCTATACTTCATTGTTTCTTTTTCTGTTGGCAATTCCCGAAACTCAGCACTTTTGGTAAAGACATGATATACCTCAATCATCCTTGTGGTATCTCCTAATATCCCCTGTGCCACCCTCATTTTTTCACTTTTTGATATATTCGGGTTATTGACAACAGACTTTAGTTCTGACAGTTTCCCATTCATTTTGTTTACATGAAGTCTCTCTGCTTCTTCTTTTGTCTTACAATTCCGAAGCCTTCTTTCATAGGCTTCCTGCTCCATCCGGTCAGCCTTGTATTCCAGGTATGCTTTCGGATTTTTTTGCTTTAATTTATCAAGTTCTTCACTTGTAAGATCCTGACCGCTCATAAGTTTGTTATAAATCCTGCTATATTCCTCGCTCTCACGATTTACCTCAAGCTGCTCTTTATAATGCTGCAGCATTCGCTCCTCCGGGGTCATTTCCGTATTCTTCTTCTCATGCTGTAAAATATTTCCAGAGTTCTTTTTGCTTTTCCATTTATTTATCATCTGCATTTGATTTACAGCATTTCTTACCGTTCCTGCTAACACAAAATACCCCCCCTATCCTTTGAAATCAATTACAGTACCCAGATATTTTTCCGTATCTGTTTTTACAGAATCTGCCATGTAATTATAATTATAATCTTCCACCTTTTTCTTTAACTCTTCCACTGAATCGGCATATATAATTACTTCCTGAGATTCTTTTTTCTGCGTTCTTTTTTCCTCCAGTTGCTCTTCCCGTTCTTTCTTTTCTGCTTTTTTCTGAGCAGCTTTCTTTTCTTCCCTCTTCTCAGCTCTCTGTTTTTCAAGTCTGTCCGCCTGCTCATCAAAGGATTTCTGCATTACAGCGAAAAATGATGCAGCACCATTATCATTTACCTGCATTCCAAATCCTTTCACATTAGGAGAATTACCAATTGCCTGTTGCAGTTCCGGCAATTTTTTCTGTGCAGAAGCAATCACGCTTTCATATTGCTTACGAAACTGCTCATCTTCAGCCATCCGTTCAATCTTTTCTTCATCAATTAAAACTACCATTTTTAGAGGATTCGCAAAACTTCCGGCATTTGCCTTTGCCATTTCCTTCATATCTGAACTTACCAGAATGAAATCCATATTCTGATATTTTGCCTTTAACTCCTCATAATATTTCTTTGCATTCTCGCTTAATTTAGGCTGACCGATTGTCTTTCCGGTCACATTATACTTTTTGGTTTCGTCAGCCTGTTTTGTTTCTTTTGCAACATACGAACTCATCGCTGTACCTGTTCTGTTTGTAAATTTTCCTACATCCATGTAGATACCTCCATCCTTGTTTAAACAAACTACTATTATCAGTTTTCAGCTTCTAATATTATTATCGGTAATTTATTTTCTTAAATCAAGGGATGATATAGAATTATTTTATTGCCATCTTCGTCCTTTTTTCCACTTTTGCATCCATACTGGTGTTTATTTATGTGCGATTACTCTCAATCTTCGATAATCAGCAATCCATTCCTTACCATTCCAAAGAGTACATCTTGTTAACTCTTCAACTTTCTTAAAAACCATGGTTTGTATGTGTTCTGGCATTACTGCCAATTCGGAAGCAAAGAACTGTTTCGTCCAATTAGCTAATCCTTGTTCTTTGTCTTTCAAAACTGTCGGCCTATCGTAATCATATATCTTATCAATTACAAATCCACTATTCTCCAATAATCTGCCAAAGCTCTCTACAGTAGGGAAATTAAATTTAGGTTGGTAACAATACCCCAAGTCTTTACAAACCTTTGCAAATGCATTTTCAATCGTTGCAATGTTACCATTTGCACCAAACTCACACACTAATGCTCCATGCGATTTCAAGACTTTATGTATGTTTCGCAATAAAGTATTATGGTCACTAATCCAATGAAATACAGCATTTGAAAAAACAATATCGAATTCTTTTTCAAACGGTAACGCAAGTGCATCACAAACCATAAATTCAATACTGCTAAATTGTTCTTTAGCCTTATCTATCATATTCTGGGAACTATCAACACCTATAACTTTTTTACCTAAACCAGCTAATTCTACTGTAAGAGTACCTGTTCCACATCCTAAATCTAATATTGCCTGCTCATCATTCTTGGGTATAAACTCCAATAAACCTTTACCATATTCAGCCACAAAATCATGCTTTTTGTCATATAAAGACGAATTCCATTCCATCTGCACACGCTCCTATATATTTTTATTTATTTCACTCTTTCCGAATCCATAACCTCTCCCCAAAAGAATTTTTAAGTTTTTACCATCTTTTACGATAACTGCACCGGGCTGTGCTGAAATATAAAAAGCCGAAAACCTTCAACAAGGCTCTCGGCGTTGCACTCTGACGTCCATAAGAGGATTCGAACCTCCGACCCCACGCTTAGGAGGTCTGCTCCCCACTGTCAATCACTGACAAGTTCAGAACCCGCAAGATAAGAATTTATCACTATTCTCCAATTGTTCAAATCGTTTCCGGTCAATTGCTGTCAGCCTCTGTAAAACCCAAATAACCTGTGAATATTAGCCGGATATTGGCTGCAGCTAATAAAAGGTGTTTGTATTACTGTCAGCATCTGCACATAGGATCGGCTACCATACCTGTCCCTGCAGGAATGATAACAATATTCAATTGACCAGATTTACTATCTATACTATACCGTGTAATGGCCGGTTTGTCTACGATTTTTCGACTACGAGCTCGTGTATATTTTGTATAACCTTTCCAGATTTGAAAGGTTACGGACTTTATCTTTCAACTGTTTTGATGTATGAATCATACCAGTACCTCCACATATTTCATTACTTCGTCCCTGATTTTCAGTTTTTCTGCATATTCCACCAATCTGGATAAATTTTTCCCTTTCCCTGCCATATACTCTTTTACTGCTGTCTGAAAATTCTGTACTTCATATTTTTTTCTGTCTTTGATCAATTCACAGATACATCTTTCTTGATCGTAAGCTCTTACGGTATTTCCACTGATGGAAGGCACGCTGCAGACTCCCATACCGTGAATTTCTTTTGTCACATATTTCACCCTGACATTAGCACTTTTCAAACGAGTAGCGTTATATCCATTCGGTACTGTAATACAGACTTCTGTATATTCTCTGTCAATCAATCCATGCAGATAAAGGGCAGTTTCACCGGAAAAAATAACAGTAGGATTTTTGGTCTGAAGGATAAATAATTCATCCGGCCAAACATCATCAGTGATATAAATCCCCCGGGCAACTTTCTCCATAGCATGCTCCTTCACATATTCCATTACATATGTCCTGGAAATCTGGTTTTTTTCTGCCAGAGAAGTAAGGAGATACCCATGGTTTTTTTTAACTAATTGTTCTAAAATCATTCTTTTAGTCATACATATCTCTTCTTTACAGTTTTTCTTATATTTTATT
>CALWLV010000084.1 GCA_944381595.1 uncultured Roseburia sp. | reverse complement strand
TTCTGCTTGTTGCGTTCCTGTATCTCACGCAAATGTTTTAGCACGCTCTGCTTTTCGGGTGGTCTGTGCTGTTCTTTAGCGGCGGCTGTCGGTTTCCTGCTGACTTGGTATTCCCATGCGGCAAGGTCACGGTTGTACTGTTCCACAACGCTTTCCATTTCTCGGAAAGTACGCATAAAAACTTGCACATCGGCATAACCGTCCTCTTTGAGCGTGTCGGGGATTTTATCCAGTCTGTCGGCAATTTCCGCTTCGATTTCTTTGATTTTTACCTCCAACGCTTTTCGCTCTTTGCCTTTGCCACAATCCCACGGAGCAGATAAGGCAGCCAGCCTTTGCTTTTTATAGACTGAATTGCTTTTTCGTGTATCTCGGTCTGCTTGACCTCTAAAATCTTTGCTTCGGAAATACCCGATAACAACGCCATATCCGCTGTCCCTTATCAAACACCTTTAACTGCTGTTCGGAATCAGAGATATGCCGATTAATAAGGTCGGTGTAAATCTCCTTTACCTCCTGAAGAAAAGGCTCGCTTTTGAATTTATCAGGTTCAGGGAGCAGTTTTCTTTCGCTGAAGATAAGATGGATATGATAGTTTGTCTTGTGTTTGTTATGGTGGAGGGCTGACACGTACTCCACACCGTATCGCTTGCGGAATTCCTCCGTAAAATCTTCAAGGACTTCCTGCGGCTCATAAGGGCAAAAACAAGGGAAAATACATAAGGAACGAGTATTTAAATGCCGATTTTCCTTGAAAATACAAGGTTTTCGGAGGATTGATTAGATAAATTGCAATTCTACAGAGAGTTGCCTTTTTTTTCGTAATATAGTATACTATGAAACAACAAAAGATGACGGGAGGAACTGAGATGGTTTACACATACAAATGTCCGGGGTGTGGAGCGCCGTTGTATTACCACCCGGGAGAGGAAGAACTGGTATGTGAATACTGCAATACCCATACCAGAGTAAGTCAGCTGGGAGAACAAGATATTTATGACTGTCAGGTAAGCAGTGAGATACCGGAACATGAGGTTCAGAGAGAAAATTTTCAGGGGTATACCTGTCAGAATTGTGGAGCACAGCTTCTGACAGATGAACATACCACGGCAACTGTGTGTTGTTATTGCGGAAGTTCCGCCTTAATTCGGGAAAGACTGGATGGTGTGGTAAAACCGGCAGGTGTGATTCCTTTTAAACTGGATAAAAATCAGGTGAAGAAAGTGTTTCAGGATTGGATTTGCAAAGGGCTGTTTACACCGTCCGTTTTTAAGAAGTCAGCCATGATTGAGGAGATAAAGGGAATCTATGTTCCGTTTTGGCTCTATGATTATGACGCAGATATTCATGCAAAAGCGGAGGGGACGAAAGTACATACAGAACGCCGTGGAGACAGGATGTATACACATACGGATTATTATATCATCGAACGCAGCGGCAGCAGTAGTTATTCCGGCATCCCTGTAGATGCATCGGAACACATGGAGGATGGATTGATGGATGCCATGGAACCATATGATTATGGGGAAATGAAAGAATTTGAGATGCCATATTTGTCCGGATTTGAATCAGAAAAATATAATTACGAAAGCGATGAGGAAGAGATGACCAGCCGGGTGGAAAGCCGTGTCAGCAATTATGTATTTCAGGATATGAGAGCAACGATTCACGGATATTCTTCGGTGCGTTTTTTGGAAAATCATATATCTCTTCATCGAAAGAAGGCCAAATATGTATTACTGCCGGTGTGGATGCTGACATATCGTTATAAGGGAGAAAATAAAGTGTTTGCCATAAATGGACAGACAGGGAAACAGATTGGAACCCTTCCGAATTCCGGAAAGAAGATGGCAGCATGGTTTGGAGGAATTGCAGGGGGGATTACCCTGATTTTATTCTTACTGGGAGGGTTGTTTGGATGAAAAAATTAATTGCAATGGTATTGGGCATATTCCTGCTGATTCCCGGCGTAATCTATGGGAGTGAGGTCGGAAACACAGAAGATTATTATGGGGCCATTGAGGAGGGAAAACGAGTTTACGATTTTGCAGAGCTTCTTGATCGCTCTGAGGAAGAAAAGTTGGAAGAAAACATTGTGAAAGCCCAGGATATGGTAAAGATGGATATTGTTATTCTCACGGTTGACCGAATGTTTGGTGAGAGCCAGAAAAGTCTGGCAGAGGATTTTTTTGACGAAGGTCAATTTGGATATGAGGATGATATCGCTCATGGTTCCGGAATCTTGTTGCTGGTAGATATGGAAAACAGACAATTATATATTTCCACTGCAGGATTGGGTATTTTCTATTATCATGAAGAAGTCTGGAATACGATTCTGGATGATATTGCAGGAGATGCAACCGATGGGGAATATCAGAAACTGTGTGAAGAATTTGTGGATGATGTGATATATTATGGAAAAATGGCAGCTTCTACGAAAACCTACAGTGATATCGGGGAATACTGGTATACCGGACAATATCAGGATTACAGAGATTTGTATCAGGAGTATGAAGAAGAAATCGATGAGGTCATCCGTTCGGATTATGATTATGACAGGGACAATATTGTTACAGGTGACCATGAGGATGATTTTGCAGATTTGGAATATCATGGATATCCCCGAAATACATTTTTTACATTATTCCGGAAATTATGGGTCGATCTTGTCATCGGAATTGTAGCAGCAGTTATTATTGTATTGGCACTGAAGAACCCAAAGGGAACAGGTATCACTGTTGCAAGTGCAACTTACCGTAAGGAAAAAGGAATGAAATTGCAGAATAAAAAAGACCATTTCCTAAGAAGGTCTACGGTGTCAAGGAAAATAGAGACATCATCTAAAAGCAGTGGCGGTTCCTTTCATTCCTCATCCGGTGGCAGAAGTCACGGTGGAGGAGGAAGAGGTTTTTAGACAACATCATAATGGAAAATCCATTATGTTGATGTAATATAGAGCAAGTTAAAATGGAGGTAACATGAATGAACCCAATTGTAACATTTGAAATGGAGAATGGAGATGTGATGAAAGCGGAGTTATATCCGGAAATCGCACCAAATTCAGTAAATAATTTTATCAGTCTGGTAAAAAAAGGATTTTATGATGGCTTGATTTTTCACAGAGTCATCAATGGATTTATGATTCAGGGAGGATGCCCGGAAGGAACCGGTATGGGTGGTCCGGGATACAGCATCAAAGGAGAGTTTTCTCAGAATGGTGTTCCGAATGATCTGGCTCATACAGAGGGAGTACTTTCCATGGCTCGTGCGATGCATCCGGATTCTGCAGGCTCCCAGTTTTTTATTATGCATAAGACGTCTCCACATCTGGATGGACAGTATGCAGCTTTTGGTAAAATCACTGAGGGTATGGATGTGGTAAATAAAATCGCAGAAGTAGCAACTGACTGGAGTGACAGACCATTAGAGCCGCAGAAAATCAAGAAGGTGACTGTGGATACCTTTGGTGTGGACTATCCGGAGCCGGAAGTATGTTAAAAGCTGTAATTTTTGATATGGACGGGGTGCTGGTAGACAGCGAACCCCTTCATTTCAAATCCAATCAGATGACGTTGAGAAAGTATTGTGGATTGGAATTGGAATACGATTATTATAAACAGTACATTGGTTCTACGGTCACATTTATGTGGAAAAAAATAGTCAGAGACTTTGGGATTGTGGATTATTCTCCTGAAACTCTGCAAAGTCTCAACGACGAAATACTGGATGAATTGGTGCAAACAGAGGGATACCCTCCAGTGAAAGGAGCAGCAGAATTGGTGCGTTCTCTTCACCGGCAGGGCTATCTGCTTGCTGTGGCGTCTTCTTCATCAAGAAGAAAAATTGAGGAAAATTTAAAACATTTGGATATCCGTTCCTGTTTTTCAGCCATTGTCAGTGGTGTGGAATTGGAACGGCCGAAACCAAATCCGGATATTTTTCAGAAAGCAGTGGAAGAATTGGGGGTACAGACGGAAGAATGTCTTGTTATCGAGGATTCTATGAATGGCGTGAAAGCGTCGGTGGCAGCAGGAATTCCATGTGTTGGATATATCAATCCCAATTCCGGCGAACAGGATTTGTCAGAAGCCGATTATCTGGTGGAAGATTTTTCCTCTGTGGAGGAAAGTTTTCTTCGTATGGTGCATGATCATCATTTTGGTGAACCATGAACAGCATGGGAGACAAAACGGTTGATTCTTCGGGAAATGGTACCAGGGGATGTGGAGGAACTCTTTCGGATTTATGAATCGGAAGAGGTGACGCGTTATATGGAAAATTTATTTTCCATGGAAGAGGAACTGGAATATATTCGTTCTTATTATGATTGTGTATATCGATTTTATGGATTCGGTATGTGGCTCATAGTCCGTAAAGATGGTGTTGTGATGGGAAGAGCCGGATTAGAATTGGACGAAGATGGTGAATATAATCTTGGATATATGTTGGCACCCGAGTATCAGCATCAGGGATATGCACTGGAAGCATGTACCGGTGTGCTTCAATATGCCAGGGAATGTCTGGAAATCGAAAAAATACAGATAAAAGCAAAGATACATCCTGAAAATAAATCATCCTTACGACTGGCGGGAAAACTGGGAATCCGGATTTGTTCGGAATACGATTGAAACATACGAAAGGACCACTTTCTAATGGAAAAGTGGTCCTTTCGTATTCGCATCTTTGGTTATATTTAATAAAAAAGGGAGGAAGTCCGGCATTTTTTGCCGAGACCTTATTATGAAAAAAATATCGAATTCAAATTAGTATAATTAACTTTTCGACAATGTAAGTATAGAATTCATTGATTAATAAATCATGGGCTTCCTGTAAAACGTTAATAAATAAAGTATGAATAAACTATTAATAATACAGAATTCGAGAAGAAAATGGATATTATATCAGAAAATTCAGAAAATATAAAGTAAAAGTCATTTTTATTGAATTTAAGAAAAAAATATGATACTATAAAAGACAGTGTACCGACACGTAAAGAGATTGTATATGGAAAGGTGAAAGGTGAATCTCATGTATAAAATTATAAAGAAGATGGAACTGAATCCAACAGTTACCCGCATGGATATCGAAGCTCCTCTGATTGCAAAGAAGGCAGAGCCTGGTCAGTTTATTATTTTGCGTACAGATAATGAGGGCGAACGTATACCTCTTACGATTGCAGACTATGATAGAGAAGCAGGAACAGTAACCATTATTTTCCAGAAAGTGGGGGCAACCACAGAGAAATTAGGTCATATGCAGGAGGGTGAGTGTCTGCAGGATTTTGTGGGACCTCTTGGAACGGCATCGGAATTAGACGGTTTAAAGAAGGTTGCTGTCATCGGTGGCGGTGTGGGATGCGCCATTGCATATCCGGTTGCAAAGAAACTGCATGAACTGGGAGCAGAGGTTCATACCGTAGCCGGATTCCGAAACAAAGAACTTGTGATTTTAGAGGACGAGTTTGAGAAGGTCAGTGATAAGTTTGTGAAAATGTCGGATGATGGAACATGGGGCACAAAAGGACTGGTCACCAATGCACTGAAAGATTTAATTGAAGATGGAGAACAATACGATGAGGTGATTGCTATCGGACCATTGATTATGATGAAATTTGTATGTGCATTAACGAAAGAATATGGTATCAAGACCGTGGTCAGCATGAATCCTGTTATGGTAGATGGAACAGGAATGTGTGGCGGATGCAGAATTACTGTAGGTGGAGAGACCAAATTTGCATGTGTGGATGGACCGGATTTTGATGGACATCTGGTGGATTTTGATGAAGCTATGGACAGAGGTTCCATGTATAAACCTTTTGAACAGAAAAGAAGAGAGGAAACATGCAATTTACTTGCAAAGGAGGTACAGTAAGATGCCGAATATGTCATTAAAGAAAAACGAGATGCCGGTTCAGGAGCCAAATGTGCGGAATAAGAACTTTAAAGAGGTAGCTCTTGGTTATACAAAAGAACAGGCGATGGATGAAGCACAGCGTTGTCTTAACTGTAAGACCAGAAATTGTGTGGCGGGATGTCCGGTACGCATTCAGATTCCGGAATTTATCAAAGAAGTAGCAGAAGGCAATTTTGAGGAAGCGTATCAGATTATTGCAAAATCAAGTTCTCTTCCGGCTGTCTGCGGACGTGTCTGTCCACAGGAAACACAGTGTGAGGGAAAATGTGTTCGCGGCATTAAGGGAGAGCCTGTTGCAATTGGACGTCTGGAACGTTTTGTGGCAGATTATCATAATGAGAATAGCAGTACAGTACTGGAAAAACCAAAATCAAATGGGCACAAAGTGGCTGTGGTAGGTTCCGGTCCTGCCGGTCTGACCTGTGCAGGCGACCTGGCTAAAATGGGATATGATGTAACGATTTTTGAAGCTCTTCATATGGCTGGTGGTGTACTGGTATATGGAATACCGGAATTTCGTCTTCCAAAGGATATCGTTCAGAAGGAAATTGATGGATTGAAAGAGCTTGGAGTAAAGGTAGAGACCAATATGGTAATCGGAAAGGTACTTTCCATTGATGAATTAAAGGATGAATACGGATTTGAGGCAGTCTTTATTGGTTCTGGTGCGGGACTTCCCAAATTTATGAAGATTCCGGGTGAGAATTTAAAGGGAGTGTATTCCGCCAATGAATTCCTGACCAGAGTCAATCTGATGAAAGCATATAAAAGGGATGCCGAAACTCCAATCGGACGCTGTAAGAGAGTGGCAGTGGTAGGAGGAGGAAATGTGGCAATGGATGCTGCACGTTCCGCACTTCGTCTTGGAGCAGAAGAGGTATATATTATTTATCGCCGTTCCAGAAATGAACTTCCTGCAAGAGCAGAAGAAGTGGAACATGCAGAAGAAGAGGGAATTGTATTTAAATTCCTGACAAATCCCATTGAAATTCTTCCGGATGAAAATCGTTTTGTAGGTGGAATCAAATGTGTGGAAATGGAGCTGGGTGAACCGGATGAATCAGGAAGAAGAAGACCGGTGGTGAAACAGGGATCGGAATTTGAAATTCCGGTGGAATGTGTTATCATGGCATTGGGAACCTCTCCAAATCCGTTGATAAAAGATACTACAGAAGGTCTTGCAACTCAGAAATGGGGCGGCATTATCGCAGAAGAAGAGACGGGACTCACCTCCAGAGAAGGTATTTATGCAGGTGGAGATGCAGTTACAGGAGCTGCAACTGTTATTCTTGCCATGGGTGCAGGAAAAAATGCAGCACAGGCAATCGATGAATATATCAGAAAGAAATAAAGCATGAAAAAATTTTTGAAAAGAATTTTGGATTTAGATAATCCTTTTTATAATTTTTGTAGAAAATTGGCATGGATTTTTGTAATTAATATCTTGTTTATTATCACAAGTCTTCCGATCGTTACCATTGGAGCATCTGCTACGGCCATGTACACTGTGTGCAATAAATTAATTGAAGAGAGGGAAATCCGATTGTTTCGTGATTATTTTACAGCCTTTAAGGATAATTTCTGGATTTCTACCGGTATGTGGATGATTGTGGCAATACTGGGATTTATATTGTTCCTGGATGTACAGTATGTATTCTTTTTCATGAACGGCGGTTTTGCCATTTTGATGCGCATTGCAACTGTACTGGTGGCAGCGGCATTTGTTATGATTGCAAATGGAATTTTTCCTGTGATTGCTAAGTTTAATGTAACCTTTCGGGAAACGATAACAACGATATTTTCCATGATATGGGAGCATCCATGGTTATCACTGGAAGGACTGGTATTTACCGTGGTTATCTTTGGCGGTTCCTTCTGGATTGTTGGCAGCGGTCAGTTTCTTGGGTTGTTTATTCTTTTCCCATTTCTGTCCTTTGGACTTCATGCACTGATGCAGAGCTATTTATATAAACAAATGTTCAGTTATTATATTTCAGAAGATTAGGTTTACGCAGAGGTGTCAAGTGCTTTGACGCTTCTGTGTTTTTCTTTCAAATTTTTTGAATATCTCGCTCTTGACGTGTCCTCATATTCTGTTATACTTAACACAAGAAAAGAAACGATACGAACAGATGAGATGGACGAAGAGGCATATGAAAAAATTTTTGAAAATATCACTGTTCATGGTGCTGTTGCTCGTAGTTCTGAATATCAGAGGCAGAATTCTTTCTAATCAGGATGTTGTTTCCGGTGGTTCAGAATTTGAGAATACTGCACAGGGGCAGGAAAGTGAAGTAGAAGTTGCGGTCAGGCCAACAGAAGAAATAACAGAAACTGTGACAGAAGAACCCACAACGGAAGAACCGACGACACCGGAAGATAAAACGACAGAGGTGAATCTGGTGATGATTGGGGATATGTTGCTGCATGATGCGGTGCAGAATACCGGATTGATGCCGGATGGAACATATAATTATGACCATTTGTTTGCCCATGTGAAACAGGATATACAGGCGGCGGATGTGGCAGTGGTTAACCAGGAAGTAATCATTGGAGGCGCCGATATTGGAATTCAGACGTATCCTTGTTTCAACTGCAGGGAAGAAGTGGGTACCGCATTGGTGAAAGCGGGATTTGATGTGGTGCTTCATGCTACCAATCATGCCATGGATCAGGGAGAAATAGGAATTCAGAATTGTATGGCATTCTGGGATCAAAATTATCCACAGATTACCTATTTGGGATTGAATCACACAGAAGAAAGCAGCAGAAATATCTATGTCTATGAAAAAGATGGGTTTAAGATTGCTATGCTGAATTATACATATGGATTAAATGGAATCCATCTGCCGGCGGGGAAACCTTACCTTGTGAATTTGCTGGATGAGAAAAAAATAATAGAAGATTTACAGAAGGCAGAAGAAATTGCTGATTTTACCATTGTATCCCCCCATTGGGGAACAGAATATCAATATACGCCTGATTCCAGTCAGGAATATTGGGCACAGTTATTCGCGGATTATGGGGCAGATTTGGTAATAGGAACTCATCCCCATGTGATAGAACCGGTGGAATGGGTGGAAGGTTCCGGAGGAAATAAGACATTGGTGTACTATTCCATCGGGAATTTTGTATCGGCTCAGAGTGAAGCACCCAGAATGTTGGGGGCCATGGCACAGGTGCGGTTGGAAAAGAAGGAAGATGGTACGGTACAGATTGCAGATTACGGAGTGACACCGGTGGTCACCCATCGCAGATTCGGGTGTGGAGAAATGACCACATATAAATTAAGTGAGTATACAGAAGAATTAGCGGCACAGAATACAATTTTGCAGAAGGATGCAAGCTTTTCCATTGCTTTTATGGAGAATTTATGCAGACAGGTATTTGGAGATTTGTATGTGTCGGAATAAAGGAGATAACTATGATTTTAGCAATTGATTTAGGAAATACCAATATTGTCATTGGCTGTATTGATGATAAAAAAATATATTTTGAAGAGAGAATGGCAACGGATTTGTCCAAGACAGAGTTGGAGTATTATGTGTTGTTTAAGACCGTACTTGATTTGTATGGAATTCATTCCGGGGAAATTGAGGGAGCCATTATTTCATCCGTGGTACCGCCGTTGGTCAATGTGCTTAAATCAGCAGTGGAGAAATTAATTGGCAAAAGTCCGTTTATCGTAGGATCCGGGGTGAAGACAGGATTAAATATCCTGATGGATCATCCAAAGCAGGTGGGAAGCGATATGATTGTGGACGCGGTAGCAGCTGTGAAAGAATATGGGGCTCCGTTCATTGTGATTGATATTGGAACTGCAACAACCATGAGTGTGGTAGATAAAAACGGAAATTATATCGGCGGATGTATTATGCCGGGTGTGAAGGTATCGGCGGATTCTCTGGCTGCAAAGGCCGCACAGTTGTCAAAGGTAGGATTTTCGGCACCGGCAAAAAGCATTGGAAAAAATACGGTAGACTGTATGAAAAGTGGAATTATTTTTGGTCATGCAGCAAGCCTGGATGGCATGATTGACCGGATGGAAGCAGAATTGGGTTATTCATGCACAATCATCGCAACAGGAGGTCTGGCAGGCGTCATTCTTCCTCAGTGCAGACACAAAATCATTGAAGATCAGGAATTACTGCTGAAGGGATTGAAGATTATTTATGATCTGCAGACGCAGGAGAAATAAGAAAGATTATTAGGAAGGTATTCAACATGTTCAAAGGAAAAAATATTGTTCTGGCAGTGACAGGAAGCATTGCAGCATATAAAATTGCAAATCTGGCAAGTATGCTTATGAAACAGCATGCTAAGGTGACGGTATTAATGACCAGGAATGCGGTTAATTTTATTAATCCCATTACGTTTGAAACATTGACCGGGAATAAGTGTCTTATTGATACATTTGACCGGAATTTTCAGTATAATGTAGAGCATGTATCTCTTGCAAAAGAAACTGACCTTGTTCTGGTGGCACCGGCCTCTGCAAACGTGATTGGAAAACTGGCCAATGGCATTGCAGATGATATGCTGACAACTACCGTGATGGCATGTACCTGTAAAAAAATCATTGCTCCTGCTATGAATACTCAGATGTATTTAAATCCCATTGTACAGGATAATATGAAGAAACTACAGCATTACGGCATGGAAGTTATCACACCGGCTACCGGACATCTGGCATGTGGAGATAATGGAATTGGAAAGATGCCTTCCGAAGAGATATTGATGGAATATATTAAGAAGGAACTTGCCTGTGAGAAAGACCTGCAGGGAAAGAAAATTCTCGTGACTGCAGGACCAACCAGAGAAAAAATAGATCCGGTACGTTTTGTCACAAACCATTCTTCCGGAAAGATGGGGTATGCCATTGCGGAAAATGCAATGCTCAGGGGAGCAGAAGTGACCTTAATCACAGGACCGGTCAACATCGCACCGCCTCCGTTTGTACAGGTAGTACCGGTAATATCTGCCGAGGAAATGTTTGAGGCTGTGAAAGCACATATGAAAGAACAGGATATTATTATTAAATCAGCAGCCGTGGCAGATTATCGTCCTGCAAATCCGGCAGATGAGAAAGTAAAAAAGAAAGAACAGGAGTTATCTATTCCAATGGAACGGACCACAGATATTCTTCAATATATAGGAGAACACAGAACTGAGAATCAGTATATCTGCGGCTTTTCCATGGAGACAGAGCATATGCTGGAAAATTCCAGAAAAAAATTAGAAAAGAAAAAAGTAGATTTAATCGTTGCAAATAATCTGAAAGATCAGGGAGCCGGTTTCGAGAAAGATACCAATGTAGTTACTTTTATCACCTCAGAGGAAGAAGTGAAAAAGCCGCTTATGTCTAAGAAACAAGTGGCTGCCGAGCTTCTGGATTTCATTTCTGAAAGAGTCAAACAGTCTTAATAAAAAAAATTTAAAAATTTTAAAAAAGTACTTGCATTTTTCTGAGGATGTGTTATAATACTCCTTGTCGTTAAGGCAATGGCCCATCGCCAAATGGTAAGGCACTGGACTCTGACTCCAGCATTTCAAGGTTCGAATCCTTGTGGGCCAGTTATGAGCAGCTTCATAGAAGCTGCTTTTTTTACATTATTCAAAGTTTCATGAAGATATGCAAATCATAAATAGGAGGACGGAATGCTTAATTTAGGTAATTATCAGACACTTTATATTGTGAAAAAGACGGATTTTGGAGTTTATCTGGCAGAATCAAAGGATGAGGCACAGGAGAGAGTATTGCTTCCGGCAAAACAGGTACCGGAAGACGCAAAGATTGGAGATGTAATCAAAGTATTTTTGTATCGTGACTCTAAGGATCGTATGATTGCCACGACTGCTCACCCGAAGATTGCACTGGGAGGTTTGGCGGCTTTAAAAGTCAATGATGTGACTAAGATTGGTGCGTTTTTGGATTGGGGACTGGAAAAAGACCTGTTCTTACCGTTTAAGGAACAGACATGCCGTGTTATACCCGGAGAAGAATATCTGGTTTCCCTTTATATTGATAAGTCATCCAGACTGGCAGCTACGATGGATGTATATAAATATATGAAAATCGCAGGGGACTATGAGAAAGATGATATTGTTGAGGGGATTATTTATGAAGTGAAAGAAGATTTGGGAGCATTTGTGGCTGTAGATGACGAATATGCAGCATTGATACCGGCGAAAGAGATTCATGAAACACTGAAGGTGGGGCAGAGGATTACTGCAAGGGTAACAAGTGTAAGAGAAGATGGAAAAATTAATTTAAGCATCCGTAAAAAGGCATTTGAACAAATGGACGGAGACGCGCAGAAAATATTAGATGTAATTCGCGAATATGATGGTGTCCTTCCTTATAATGATAAGGCATCTCCAGAGCTCATAAAGAGCGATTTCCAGATGAGCAAATCAGCATTTAAACGTGCAGTGGGAAAATTGTACAAAGAAAGAAAAATCGAAATTAAGGAAAATGGCATCAGAATTATTTCATATTAATTATTTACAAATGGAGGTTTTGCAACATGAAAACAATTATTAGCACAGATAAGGCACCAGCAGCAATCGGACCATATTCTCAGGCAATTGAGGTAAATAATATGGTATTTACATCCGGAGTTATCCCGGTAAATCCGGCCACAGGCGAGATTCCGGAGGGGATTGAAGCACAGGCGAGACAGGCCATTGGAAATCTTGTGGCATTGTTAAAAGAATCCGGTGTGGATGTACAGAATGTAATTAAGACTACAGTATTCATAAAAAACATGGATGATTTTGGAAAGGTAAATGCAGTATACTCAGAATTTTTTGAAAAAGACTGTCCGGCACGTTCCTGTGTGGAAGTGGCAAGACTGCCAAAAGATGTTCTGATTGAAATCGAAGCAATCGGCAGCAAATAATGAAGTTTTCTCTTGTACAAATTAACTAAAATATTGAAATGAATTTCAGTACAATCTGATATAGAAATTCTCTGTGATTTGCGATAAAATAAACCATACTTAAAAATTAGAACTATTTGGAGGAAACAAATAATGGCAAGTTTATCATTGAGAAATATCAGTAAGGTATATCCAAACGGCTTCGTTGCTGTTAAAGATTTTAATCTTGAAATCGCAGATAAGGAATTCATCATTTTCGTAGGACCTTCAGGATGTGGAAAGTCAACTACACTTCGTATGATTGCCGGACTGGAAGAAATCAGCTCTGGTGAGTTATATATTGGAGACAAGTTAGTAAATGACGTAGAACCAAAGGACAGAGATATCGCAATGGTATTCCAGAACTACGCATTGTATCCTCATATGTCAGTATATGACAATATGGCATTTGGTCTTAAGTTAAGAAAGACTCCAAAGGATCAGATTAGCAAGCTGGTACATGAAGCAGCAAGAATCCTTGACCTGGAACACTTGTTAGACCGTAAGCCAAAGGCTCTTTCCGGTGGTCAGAGACAGAGAGTTGCAATGGGACGTGCGATTGTCCGTGAACCTAAAGTATTCCTTATGGACGAACCACTGTCAAACCTGGATGCTAAGTTAAGAGTACAGATGCGTGTTGAGATTTCTAAGTTACATCAGAGACTGGAAGCTACTATTATCTATGTAACACATGACCAGACAGAAGCTATGACACTGGGTACCAGAATTGTAGTTATGAAGGATGGTGTCATTCAGCAGTGTGATTCACCAATCAACTTATATAACTATCCTACAAACCTTTTCGTTGCAGGATTTATGGGATCCCCGGCTATGAACTTTATCGATGCAGAAGTACTGGATGATAACGGAACAATTAAGCTGAAATTTGGTAATGATACAATTAAGGTTCCTGAGAAGAAAGCGAAAGCATTATCAGATGGTGGATATGTTGGAAAGACAGTTGTTATGGGTATCCGTCCGGAAGACATTCATGATGATGAAGTTATGATTTCAAGTCAGCCGGAAGCTGTAATTGAAACAAAGATTAAGTTATACGAATTACTTGGTGCAGAAGTATTCCTGTATTTTGATATCGCAGGAACAGATTGCACTGCAAGAGTAAATCCTCGTACAACAGCAAGAATCGGTGACACTGTGAAGTTTGCATTTGACTTAAACAAGCTTCATGTTTTTGATAAGGAAACAGAGAAGGTAATTGCAAACTAATTAGGTAAGATGGTTTTAAGAGGGCACGTATTTGTGCCCTCTTTTTTTCGTCAAAGAGAATTCATATATTACATATAGGAAAATGGAGTAAAAAAATTGGAGAATTCATTGAATCATGGAGAAATTTATGTTACAATAAATCCAAATTACTTATTGGACATAGATGGATTTTAGAAGACTAGGGAGTGTGGCAGATGATATCAAATCAGATTTTACAAAGTACGATTGACGGAATGAAAAACATCGCAAGAGTTGAGATGAGTGTTTATGACGTAGATGGAAAACTCCTCGCCACAACATTTCCGGAAGCTGTTCAGTATGAGGAGTTCGTGTCCGGATTTGCAGATTCCGATGCGGATAATCAGGAATCAAGAGGATGCCAGTTGTTCAAAGTCAACGATGAGAACAGGGCAGAGTATATTCTTTTGGTGCGTGGCAACGGAAATGATGTTTATATGGTAGGGAAAATGGCGGTATTCCAGTTGCAGAACTTAATTGTGGCATATAAGGAGCGATTTGATAAAGATAATTTTATCAAAAATTTACTTTTGGATAATTTACTTTTGGTAGATATTTATAATCGGGCAAAGAAACTTCATATTGATCAGAATGCAAGAAGACTTGTATTTATTGTGGAAACCAAACACGAGAAAGATGGGGGGGCATTGGAGACAATAAGAACTTTGTTTGTAGCAAAATCCAAGGATTTTATTACTGCAGTGGATGAGAAAAACATCATTATTGTAAAGGAACTTGCTGCCAATGAATCTTATTCTGATATGGATAAGGTGGCAAAAACAGTATTGGATATGTTGAATACGGAAGCTATGTCCTCTGCAAGGATTTCTTATGGAACAATTGTAAACGACATCAAGGAAGTTTCCAAATCTTATAAAGAGGCAAAAATGGCTTTGGATGTTGGCAAAATATTCTACAGCGAGAAGGTCATTGTGCCTTATAATAATCTTGGAATCGGAAGATTGATTTATCAGCTTCCATTGCCACTTTGCAAGATGTTTATCAAAGAAATTTTTGATGGAAAGTCTCCGGATGAATTTGATGAGGAAACATTATCCACCATTAATAAATTTTTTGAAAACAGTTTGAATGTATCCGAGACATCCAGACAGTTATACATTCATAGAAATACATTGGTGTATCGTCTGGATAAGCTGCAGAAGAGTACGGGGCTTGATTTGAGAAAATTTGAGGATGCAATCACTTTTAAAATTGCACTGATGGTAGTAAAATATATGAAATATATGGAAAGTATAAATTATTAAAATGCGCGAATCGCAGAATGTGAGGTTAGGATGATTGACTTGGAAAATGTCAGCAAGACTTATTCGGCAGGGGCACCGGCAGTAAACGATATTAATCTTCATATTGACGCAGGGGAGTTTGTTTTTATCGTTGGAAATTCAGGAGCCGGAAAGTCAACACTGATTAAATTGATGCTGAAAGAACTGGAGCCTACCGCAGGCAGAATTGTCATTAATGGAAAAGATTTAAAAACTATAAAACATAGAAAAATTCATCTGCTTCGCCGTGATATTGGAGTGGTATTTCAGGATTTCCGACTGTTAAAAGATCGGAATGTCTATGATAATGTGGCATTTGCACAGCGGGTGGTGGAGGTGCCAAATCGAATTATCCGGAGGAAGGTTCCTGCCGTGTTGTCCATGGTGGGACTGGCAGAAAAATATAAGTCGTTTCCGAAGGAACTTTCCGGTGGTGAACAACAGAGAGTAGCACTGGCAAGAGCATTGGTCAATAATCCGCCAATTTTGTTGGCGGACGAACCTACCGGAAATCTGGATCCTAAGAATTCATGGGAAATTATGAATCTTTTGGAGGAGATTAATAACAGGGGTACCACAGTCATTGTAGTTACGCATAACAAAGAGATTGTAGATGCCATGCAGAAAAGAGTCGTAACCATTCAGAAAGGCATGGTTATCAGCGACGAGAAAGCAGGAGGGTATCTATATGAAGATTAGAACTTGGGGCTATAGTATTAAGCAGGGAATGATTAATATCAAACGAAATAAATTATTTTCCCTTGCTTCGATTGCAACGATTGCAATCTGTATTTTTTTGATTGGATTGTTTTATTCTGTCTTTGTAAATATCAATCATATGGTGGAAGAGGCAGAACAACAGATTAGTGTGACGGTATTTTTCAAACCGGGTATCACGGATGAAGAGATTGCAAACTTAAAGGATCAAATATCAAAACGTGCAGAAGTAAAAGAGGTGACTTACACATCAGCAGAGGAGGCATGGGAAGAATTTAAAGCCGTTTATTTTGGAGATCATATGGATTTGGCAGAGGGATTTAAGGATGATAATCCTTTGGCAAATTCCGCTTCTTTTGAAATTACGCTGAATGATATTTCCATGCAGGATGTATTGGTTAATTATTTGAATAGTTTAAAGGACCAGGGAATTCGACAGGTGAATGCATCGGAAAATACGGCTTCCACCATTGATACATTTGGAAAACTGGTAGCGTATGTATCGGTGGCACTGATTGTGGTATTGCTTGCTGTGGCGGTGTTCCTGATTAGCAATACCATTGCCATGGGTATTACCGTCAGAAGAGAAGAAATCGGTATTATGAAGCTTATGGGAGCCTCGGATTTATTTGTGCGGGCGCCGTTTATGGTAGAGGGTCTGATAATTGGATTAATTGGGGCAGTAATTCCAATGATTGTGCTGCTTGTATTGTATAATCGGGTTGTGTTATATATCATAACTCATTTTCAGCAGGTTTCATCCTTTACCATATTCCTTCCGGTAAAAGACGTTTTTAATATTCTTGGACCACTGGCATTAGTGATTGGAGCAGGTATCGGACTTATAGGAAGTATGATAACAATTCGAAAACATTTAAATGTTTAAGAGATTCACAATAGGAGAATAAACATGCAAAAGAAGGTTAAAAATTACATTGTAGCAGCAGCTGTGACTATGTTTTTTGGTGGAGCCGTATTATCGCATATGGATATTTCCTATGGCGATGTAAACAGTGAGAAAGAAAGCCTGAAAGAAATGCAGAATCAGGCGGCAGATGCCCAGAAGATTTTGGACGAGCTGGAGAATAAAAAGGGCGACAGCGAAGCATATCTGCAGGAATTGGATGCAAAAGTGTCAGAACTTGCACTCAGACTATATGAGCTTAATCAGCAGATAGATACTAAAAACGCAGAAATCCAAGCGACACAGGAACTGATACAGCAGGCAGAAGTAGAAATCAGTGAACAGTACGAAGCGATGAAACTTCGAATACAGTATATGTATGAGAATGGAAATGCTTCTTATTTGTCCATGATTTTGGATTCCAAGAGTATAGCGGATTTTCTGAATCGTGCAGAGTATATTTCAGAACTGACGGATTACGATCGGAATATGCTGAAACAGTTGGAATTGAAGAAAGATGAAATGGAAGCGGCCAAAGCAAGCCTGGATAAGCAGTTGGCAGAATTGCAGACATTGCAGGAAAGCGCTGAGGCGGAGAAAGTAGCAACAGAGCAATTAATGGAAGCAAAGAATGCGGAAATCAATGAGATTAATGCTTCCATCGGTGAGGCGGAAAATCAGATTCAGAGTTTGAATGATGATATTGAAGCACAGAAGGCATTGGTAGCTGAGATGGAATCCATTGAAGCGAGAAGAAAGGCGGAAGAAGAATCCAGAAAGAAAGCAGAAGAAGAATCTAGAAAAAAGGCAGAGGAACAAAAGAAGAATTCCAGTCAGTCCGGAAGTTCAACCCAGGAGACTACAGCTTCCGGCAATCAGGGAGTCAGCAATGGAAAATATATGTGGCCGGTACAGGGTCATAGTTACATTTCATCGTACTTCTCTATGAGAGACAATCCATTTGGCGGTGGTTCAACGGAATTTCATAATGGAATCGATATTCCGGCACCGGTTGGTACACCGATTGGAGCAGTGTCCGGTGGTCAGGTAGCATGGTCCTATTACAGTCAGTCAGCAGGAAACTGGATTGGAATTGACCATGGAAATGGAACATATTCTGTCTATATGCATATGTCCTCCAGAATTGCACAGGAGGGGGATTATGTGAGTGCAGGACAGACCATTGGACTGGTAGGAAGTACGGGACGTTCAACCGGACCTCATTTGCATTTAAGTATCCGTCTGAACGGAAGTTATGTAGATCCATTGAATTATGTGTCTCCGTAATACATTTCAGGTGTGAGACATAAGAATAAAATAGAAGAAAGAATTAGGAGTGGACATGGGTGACGAAGAAAAGCTAAAGGAAGAACAGCCGGCACAGGATGTGGAGAAAACCGGGAAAGAGAAAGGAAACAGCAGTTTCCTTGGTGGTATTCTTACGGGAGTGTTATTTTGCTCTCTGATTATGCTTGTTGCGTTATTTTTGTTGAAAGGTAAGTTTACGGACGGAAGAGATAGGGAAGGAACAGAACTGACCTCTACAGATGGCGAAGTTTCCATGGAACAGATTCAGGACAAAATGGAAGTTTTGGAACAATATGTAAACCAATATTACTATTTTGATGATACGGTAGATATGAATGCCATAGCAGAGGATGTATATGAAGCGTATATTGCAGGACTGGATGATCCGTATTCGGTATATTATACCCCGGAAGAAATGAATTCCATGCTGGAGAGTATCAGTGGTTCTTATTGCGGAATTGGTGCGGTAGTATCGCAGTATCAAAATGGAGAAGTAGTTGTGGTGCTTCCGTATGAGGGTACACCGGCTGCTGAAGCAGGTCTGCAGTCAGGCGATATTATTTTAAGCATTGATGGGACAGAGATTACCGGGATGGGGCTGGAAGCTGCCGTTGCACTGGTCAAAGGTGAGGAAGGAACTTCAGCTGTATTCAAGATTCGAAGGGATGAGGAAGAATTTGAAGTGACCATTACCAGACGTAAAATTGACGTGCCATCTGTTTCCCATGAGATGAAAGATGGAAATGTGGGATATGTATATATTTCAAGTTTTGAAGACAACACTTCAGAACAGTTCCAGGCAGCAATAGAAGATTTGCTGAGTCAGGGAGCGGAGGGAATTGTTTTTGACCTTCGCGATAACGGAGGAGGAACGCTGGACGCAGTGACAAGTATGTTGGATTACATTCTTCCGGAAGAACTTCTATTGTATATGGAAGATAAGTATGACAACCGACAGAATTACTATTCAGAGGCATCCTGTATGGATGAGAATATTCCAATGGCAGTTATCATCAACGGAAATACAGCAAGTGCTTCCGAAGTGTTTACCGGTGCATTGCAGGATTATAAACGTGCCAAGGTATTCGGAACGAAATCCTTTGGCAAAGGAGTGGTTCAAAATTTGATTCCACTTAGTGATGGCAGCGGTTTGAAACTGACTATTGCAGAATACTTTACTCCTTTGGGACGTAACTTTAATCATAATGGTATTGATCCGGATGAAGTGGTAGAGTTGCCAACAGAAGAGGAAGCATATGATGAACAGGGATATTTGAAAGAAGAATATGATACCCAATTGAATGCGGCAGTTGCGTATGTGAAAGAACAGTTGAAATAAATAGAGAAAAATTAGAATAGGGCTAGAAAAACAGTAAATAATTTGATAGAAAGATTGTATACCAGGAGGTTTAGAATGAGTTATTTAGCAATTAAAAAAGTAGTTGGAAGGGAAATTTTAGATTCCAGAGGAAATCCAACGGTAGAGGCAGAAGTATATTTGGAAGATGGAACAATTGGACGAGGAACAGCACCAAGCGGTGCATCTACCGGAGAATTTGAAGCATTGGAATTGAGAGATGGTGAGAAAGAACGGTATCAGGGCAAAGGAGTCAGAAAGGCAGTAGAGCATATTAATACTACCATCAATCAGATTTTGTCCGGAATGGATGCGTCCGATATTTATGCCATTGACCATGCTATGATTGAGGCAGACGGTACAAAGGATAAGTCGAACCTGGGAGCAAATGCTATTCTTGCTGTGTCGATTGCATCTGCAAGAGCTGCGGCAACCTCTATGAAACTTCCATTGTATCGATTTTTGGGCGGAATTTCAGGAAACAGACTTCCGGTTCCGATGATGAATATTTTAAATGGAGGCGCTCATGCCACCAACACAGTGGATGTACAGGAATTCATGATTATGCCTGTAGGTGCATGTTGTTTCAAGGAAGGATTGCGTTGGTGTGCAGAAGTATTCCATCATCTGGCAGCATTATTGAAAAAACTTGGTTTGGCTACTTCTGTAGGTGATGAAGGAGGATTTGCTCCAAATTTATCTAGTGATGAGGAAACCATAGAATTGATCTTACAGGCTGTGGAACAGGCTGGATATAAACCGGGAAAAGATTTTATGATAGCATTGGATGCAGCGGCATCTGAGTGGAAAGGAGAAGTCAAAGGACAATATCTGTTGCCAAAATCAAAGAAAACATACACATCGGATGAACTGATTGCCCATTGGAAGGCACTGGTGGAAAAATATCCGATTATCTCCATTGAAGATCCTCTTGATGAGGAAGATTGGGACGGATGGAAGAGAATAACAGAGGAACTTGGAAATCAGGTTCAGCTGGTAGGAGACGACTTATTTGTTACAAATACAGAGAGACTGAAGAAGGGAATTGATTTGGGATGTGGAAATTCCATTTTGATAAAATTAAATCAGATTGGCTCTGTCTCTGAAACTCTGGAAGCGATTAAAATGGCACATCAGGCAGGTTACACTGCTATTTCATCCCATCGTTCAGGGGAAACCGAGGATACTACCATAGCAGATCTTGCAGTGGCGTTAAATACCTGCCAGATTAAAACAGGTGCCCCAAGCAGAAGTGAGCGTGTGGCAAAATACAATCAGTTGTTGCGCATTGAAGAAGAGTTAGGACAATCTGCGGTTTATCCGGGAATGGATGCGTTTCATGTAAAAAAAGATTAGGAGTTATAAAAGACTTTGATATGATAAAATATCCATAGGCAATGATTTTTTAGGATATAGAATAGATATGGAGCGATTAGTTAGAGGAAAAATAATCAAGAATCTCCTCCTCGTATTGCTACTGATATATTTTGTAGCGGCCTTTTACACTATGGATTTACGAAGGAGAATAGAGGTAAGTAATCTGGACAGTGTGTTAAATCAGATAGTTATTCAATATGATAAGAGTAAGGCGAACGAAGAAACATATGTAGAATTGTTCAAAAAAGATTATCTGAACCGGGCTCATGCAGTAGATTATATTTTAAAAAATATGGATAAGGCAGAGATTAATCAAGACGAATTGCAGGCAGTGAAACAGATGATGCAAGTAGAATTTGTTTCCATGACAGATACGAATGGTGAAATTATCCTGAGCTCGGAGAGTGAAGCAAATGGTTTGAATCTGAGAGAGATGGAAAGCGCAAAGAAATTCTGGGATTTGATTGATGGGAAAGAAGGGGTTTCTGAGGTGATTGATTTTGACGGAAAGAGTATCGTCAGTAAAGAAGAATGTATTTTTATTGGCGTTAAATCAGAAATCCCCGGGATATCCATGATTCAGATTGGAATCAGAGAAGAGGTATTAAACAATTTTGTTGATTTTTACAAAATTGAAAATGTGATTCGGAATATTCCTACCGTTTGGGTAAAAACGATTTTTGTCGCGGATGCAAACACAGGAGAACTTTTAGCTATTACGGAGAATAATGAACAGAAACTTGTATTTGAACAGGGAGAAACACAAGAGGAATTTTTAGAAAAACTGAAAACCCAGACAGGTGATCATGCGGTGAATGTCAATGGAGTTTATCAGTATATGAAAATACAGGAAAAAGAAGATTATCTGTTTGGAGCTGCCATTGATGCTAAAATGGTGTATCGGGAATCTCTAATAGAACTTTTGATTCTTGCATTGATTTTGCTGGTAATCAGTCCGTTCCTCTATTTGGCTATAGGTAGAATCCTGCAGAAATATGTGATTGAGGATATCAGAGACACCGATCGGAATATCCAGCAAATGATGGCGGGAAGAGAAGATGTGATATTTTCTGAGGGGCATAGTCCGGAGATTCAGAGACTGAATGCCCTGTTGAACAGATGGGTTAACAGTTATCAACATCAGTCAAAACGTATGACGAAATTAATGGACAGGATAAATTCTAATGTGGCCATATTTGAAAGTATCCCAAATATCAGAGGTATCTCGTTTTCAGACAAGCTTCCGGATATTCTGGGATTGACAGACGAAGAGATGGAATATTACAGAAATGAACCGGAAGCCTTTGAGGCATATCTGAATCAACTGCAGGAACAGAAAGATTGGAGTGATACCATTAAACTTCATGATCGACATATTAGTATGTATGTATATAAAGATGAAGAAGAATTATATGGTGCAGTTCTGGATCGTACGGAAGAAATCAATAAATTAAATCAGTTACAGAGTGAATTGTTTAAAACAGAACGGAAGATTTATAAAGATTCTCTGACTGGTCTGGTAAATCGCGAAGGAATGGAAAAATATATCCGGGAAGCACTATCTTCCGGCAGAGCAGGTGGTATGATGATGATATTTGATTTGGATAACTTCAAGGCCATCAATGATCATGAAGGTCATCAGGCAGGTGATGAAGCACTGATTCGGTTTGGAAAATGTCTGCAAGATATTTTTGATGAAACGGATCTCATTGCCCGAATGGGTGGAGATGAATTTGTGGTTTATACCTGGAGAGAAGTAACAAGAGATAAGCTGGAAACCATATGTATTCAGATCATGCAGCAGATTCAGAAGAAATTTTCTCAGAAATATAAGAAATATCATGTATCAGTAAGTATGGGCGTCTCTCTTGCAAACGGCAAGAAGGATACGTATGAATCATTGTATCAAAGTGCTGATTCAGGATTGTACACGGCTAAAAATCAAGGAAAGAATACTTACTTTATCAATGGTAACAATATAAAATTCAAGAAGAAATAATTGATGTAAAAGTAGAGAGAACAAAATGACAAAAGGCAGCTTTGGATAACATAGTTCCAGGCTGCTTTTTTCATAAAAGTAAAAAGAACATATGTTCAATAATGGCTATACATTTGGGATAGGATATGGTATAATGATGTAGAAAATTAGTATGGCAGAGGTGGTAAAGAATGTTAATTAGGCAAGAAACAGTGACTGATTATGAAGAAGTATATGAACTCATTACGGAAGCATTTGCAACAGCAGAGCATGCCGACGGAAATGAACAGGATTTGGTGGTTGCCTTAAGAAAAGGGAAGGCTTTTATTCCCGAATTATCTTTAGTAGCAGAAATAGACGATAAATTGGCAGGACATATTTTATTTACAAAAGCAAAAGTGAATGAGCAGGAGGTGCTTGTATTGGCACCTTTATCCGTCAAGCCTCAATATCAGAAACAGGGAGTAGGAACTGCATTAATAGTGGAAGGACATAAAATAGCAAAAAGATTGGGTTACCAATACTCAGTAGTGTTGGGGAGTGAAACATATTATCCAAGAGTCGGTTACATCCCGGCACAACGATTGGGAATAGAAGTACCGGAAGGTATTCCTTCTGAAAATTTTATGGCAATTCAGTTGTAGGAAAACGCTCAACCAATCAGGGGAGCAATTACTTATGCGGAAGAATTTGGAATGTAAGATTCAATCAGGTCAGATAGAAATTCGGCTGTTCGTAAATTGTGAATAGCTGTTGCAAAAAATAAAAGGAGAAGAATGAATGGAGTATGGGAAAAATAAAATTGTTTTATATCACGGCAGTCCTAATAAAAAAATCCAGCCGACATATGGTTTGGGAAATGACAAGCATGATTATGGAAAAGGATTTTACCTGACTGAAAGTTCTGCATTGGCATCTGAATGGTCTGTCTGCAATCCTATCGAAAAGAATGGTTGGGTACATAAATTCATACTGAATCTTTGATTAATTCTGAAAAAAACAAGATTGAAAATGTGTTCAGTAAATTGATATAAGAGGTAAAATGATGGAAGTATTCAGTGAAGTTTATTTGGAAGAAGTGATTGAAAATCAAGGGAAATTGTTTGAATATGCGGAAGAACATTGTCCGGGCATAGACGTGGCAGATTTTATAGAAGCTTATATGAAAAGCCATACAAGAGCGATGATTGATGATGGACAGGCCTATGTATGTACAATGGATGCGGAAACTTTATTCGACTATTTTTTGGAAAACGAAAAATATGAAGCGAAACAGGGAACGGTCATGGGAGGCTTTGCTCCGAACTGGATAGGGCAATTTTATGCATTGTTTCAATGGATATACAGAATACCCAGTAAAAAGGTTGTCAAACTGCTACCTGTTAAGTTTATGTTTGAAGGATATCCGGGACTCCATGATCTTGATTTGCAAGTCGCTGTCCGTAAGGTGGGAGCGCAATGCGGATTTGAAGTAGAGAAATAGTTGTGATTGATTGCAGGAGGAACGAGTATTGATATGTTTTCATAATCCGGAAGAAGAGAATGGATATTTGAGTAACTGGTATTTGTCTCAATTTACTATTGAAGATATTACGTTTTCGTCAATGGAACAGTATATGATGTATGAAAAAGCTGTTCTATTTCATGACAAGGAGACAGCAGAAAAAATTTTACAGACAACTGATGTAGCGGAAATCAAGACATTGGGAAGAAACGTACGACATTTTGATGATACAATCTGGACAAGAGAAAGAGAAAAGATTGTTTATAAAGGGGTGCTTGAGAAATTCTGTCAAAATGATGAGCTTGCGAGAAAACTGGAGGAAACGGGAGAAGATACGATTGCGGAATGTGCAGTAAAGGATAGAATTTGGGGAATTGGACTTTCTATAAGAGATAAAAACAGGTTCTGCATGAATAAATGGAGAGGACAGAATTTGCTGGGGAAGATTTTGATGCAGGTGAGAGGTGAAATCAGGTCCAGGCATTCGTAACGATAAAAATCTCTTGAATTTAAAGGTGAAGAATATGAAAAAGAACATATGGGATTGCAGACATGGAAGGATACACCTGATGGGAAAATACAAAGATTTGATCTAATAGTTGCAAAAAACTATTTGACTGAATAGGGAAGAAAAACGCAAAAAATAGCAAGGCAAATGAATGAAAGAAAAAATAGAAGGGTAAATTTATGGATCATTTTGAATTAGTATCAGAATATAAACCAACCGGAGACCAGCCCCAGGCAATTGAAGAACTTGTCAAAGGCTTCAAAGAAGGCAATCAGTTCCAGACGCTTCTTGGAGTTACGGGATCTGGTAAGA
Organism: uncultured Roseburia sp.; assembly: GCA_944381595.1. Classification (GTDB taxonomy): domain Bacteria; phylum Bacillota; class Clostridia; order Lachnospirales; family Lachnospiraceae; genus CAG-303. The sequence continues at coordinate 120 of CALWLV010000084.1, read as the reverse complement.
CTTTTACGATGGCAAATGTCATTCAACAACTAAATAAATCAACATTGATTATTGCTCACAACAAGACATTGGCAGCACAGCTTTACTCGGAGTTCAAAGAATTCTTTCCAAACAATGCGG
>CALWLV010000083.1 GCA_944381595.1 uncultured Roseburia sp. | reverse complement strand
GAGAAGTTTGAATCAAGATAGGAGGAAGCAAATGAAAAGAGTAAGAGTTGCAGATGATGTTAGACTTATCGGAGTAAAGAATTTTTCGGGAAGAGTTAAATTAGTTGATTACTATTTGCAAGTACCTAATCAATCCAACATTTATGCCTTCAGTAAAATATATACAAACAATTCATATGATTTATGTAAGGCAGGGATTAGAGTGAATGATTTGATTTCTAGAAGAACACGAGATACTGGTGTCATGCGTGTTGTAAAATATACAAATTTACTTTTGCCATATTTTGTAGAGGAGTATGCGTTACCATTAGCTCAATAGAAAAATCTTGGATTCTATGAAAAGGCATTTCAATATTTGGGTTTTTATTTGCGACATTTAATGGTATAATAAAGATGAGATGGGGAGCGCGTATTCCGATAACCTGTCCCGTCGATATATGCGGAATACAAGGCATCATTCGTATGGCCAAATGCTGAAAACAATGCGACTACTATGGAGATGGAAAAGGACTTGTTTACCTAGTCAATGAGCAAGCCCAAGTGGTTCGACTGAACGCGGGTAAGTGGTGACATTTACTTTGCGGGAATATCTGTCTGGTGATTCAGTTGAAGCTGGACGAACCTCTGTAAGGTGATAATATGTGCGGATATTACAGATTTGTCTGTATAGGAGATTAAGGGCGAACTACGCATGACTTCATGTAAAGCCGAACTTCGCATTAAGTAGTGAATGTGTGAAGAGTCCCTGCAAGATTAGGAGGATTGTAGGATTGCAGGAAACCTACATAGAAGAATGATTTTTAAAGAAAAGCTCATCTTTATGAGCATAAAAAGGAGGTAAAGGATCAGGTGGAGATGGCAACTTATTGTTTTAGTTGATATTTTTACTTGGAGGTGAGGCGAATGTTTCATTTGTGTAGCGAGCTCACAGGGATTGAGGTTCAAATCCCATTTACAACAAATGTAACTTATTGTTTAGATTATCGTCTCCATCCTATCCTGAATTAATTAGGACGGACTAATTGTTAACTTTCCAACAGATTGAAATGTATGGAAAGTTGCAACCGCTGATCAAAAAATATAAGGACCATATAGGAGAGTCAAATGTATTAACCGATGGTCAATTGTATTTTAATTATTTGCTACAGAAATATTTGAGTGATGAACGATTCGAAAGAGCTGCCTTTGAACGAAGGACAGGTGTTGGGAAGAATGTTTACTACAAATTATCTGGTATAAGCAAAGAAACGAAGGATAAGCCAGTCAAAGCAGAAACATTATTTGATGTGGCAATAGGATTAAGATTAACATACGAAGAAGCGTTAGTGTTGTTTACGCTTTGGGGTAAGAATCTGTTGTGTGATAATCCGGTTTTGCAAAAAATAAACGAAGATTTATTAGAACTAGATTCATGAAAACAGACGAAAACTGATATTACAAAGGTTTTTGAAAAAAAGAGTTTTAATTAATTACAGAGGGAACAAGGTATCCGCAGATTACTGCTGGATACCTTGTTTTGTTGTACTTTGTTAGAGTCCAAGAATTTCAAAAAAACGTGTTATTGTGTATTATGACATTCATCCTTCGAAATAGTGGTACTCAAAATCCGAACGAGTTTAAAGAGTTCCAAAATAATCATGTGTTTTTGCACATGAGAATAAATTTAGAAAAATATTCTTTAAAGACAATGGTAAGGGTTGGAGAAAGGCAGGGGAAATGAATAAAATTAAAAAAATATTCAAAAGCAGTTGACTCTTAAGTTGATAGGTGCTATTTTATAGTAAAGGAATAAATAGCGTGATTTATTCTTGCGACAAATAAAAAAAGGAGGATTGATTGGAAAGTGACGGAATATAAACTTAATATGATTCTTGATGGCGGAAGTTACAAACTGTCTTATAGCAAGGGTGGTAAGCAGAACAAGGTTACAATTGGGAATGAGAAGAATATCACTGTAATGGCTGCAAGAAAGATAAGCTCGGAAGTAGAAGCTTTGTTGAATTCGGATTTGAAGCTTGATCACTTGGAGAAAATGCATGCAATTAATGCGGATGCGATTAAATGTCGTTATCCAGAGGGTATTTTGAAATTCCAAAATGTTTCCATTGAATTGACAGTGCGAATCAAGTTTCCAGATGATTACGAAGAATTCATGAACAGCGATAAATATTGCAGAATTAAAATGGATGAAAAGCCATTGGAGATTCTGAATATTGGATGCACAGGTTCAGGAAAAACACGATTTATTTTGGGTGCGGTGCTTCCAAAGGATGCGTTGAAAAACTTTGTGCCAGCCCTGACAAGTTTACGAGAGACTACAGCTTGTTCCATTATATACCATATTAATAGTGCATCCGTAAAGTTAGGAGCAGATTTTGATTTTAAGGTTGTGATACAGCTGAAAACAGAAGAAGAGATTCTGGGAAGTATCAGAGGATTGATACAGGAGGCAGTGGAAGAATATATCGTAACGATAAAGGGAAACTGCAAAACTATTTTGGATTTGACAGAATTGTGCGAGAAATGCAGGGGAGCGGTAGAAAAACGCTTGGAGATGAATTACGACAAGACATTTGGTTTAGGAATTCGGAGCGTGAACAAGAACTTAGCGGATTTAATAGAAGAATTAACCAAAATTGTGTTGATGGATTTTTATGGTAATAGCAAATCCATTGATAAGATGGCAAAAGAGGATGATTACTTTATCATTAGGCAGCTTATTCGAGACTATGAAGATGATCAGTTTGATATAGAAAGCGATGTTATAAATCAGATGGTTGCTAAGTTTGATACCTCTGATATTGTAAGGGAAGTATATGGTAAACTGATGCAGGATTTAGGAGCATATAATGATGAGTTTTTGCAAAATGCAGTTGTTGGTGGAACCATAAGTTATTGTGGCAAAACAAAAGAAGCTGAAACTTTGTTGTATCTTAGCCATGTGTTTGGCAATAAGACGAAACAGCGTAGGGGTGATTTCTATACTATCGAACCTATCGTGAAGAATGCAGAGTTCTATTTTGAATCAAATCAGATTTCATTTGAAAGAGAAATCATTTTGTCAGATAGTGTGGGAATCAACCAAGGACAGAAGGATGCTGCTAGAATTAATGAAGTTGTTTTCTACAGAGTGCAGGAGTCTGTGCAAAGCAGAAAACCGGACATAATTTTATATCACACGAAGCTGAATAACAAAGATGACTATATGCTTGATATCATAAAGAAGCTGAATGCACAAGGATATGGTAAATCAATGTATATTGTATCTGGACGGTTGGATGAGGTATGGGAAACATATCTTGAGGAAAATGGTTTAGATATTGAATTTGTAGGAAAGGAAGAATTTGAGGAGTTCATTGATGTGACAAAACAGATTTATGTAGATTCTGATAGTGTGACCTTAAACTCTATTATCGGAAATAACTACTATATTTGCGATAAGGCCAATAATCTATATAATAAGTATTCCTTAGCAAAGGAATATACTTGTTCAGCAGTTTTGGAACAGATAGTAGATAAGAGAATGCAGAATACAACGGTTAATTATCTGTTTGATGATGTTGATTTTATGGAAATCATTAAAAAATACAGTGTACCAGCGAATGTGTATCAGCAATTCCTCAATAGTATACCGAGAATGATTCCGTTAGAATACAAGGATATGCGATGGAACACCTTGCAGAAAGCAATTGAGGAACTCCGATGGAATGGTTTTGGCTTTGATGTGTTATATCCAGCATTTAATATTAAAAATGCCATTGCCAATGAACTGAATCGAGATGAAATAAAATTAGAATTCGAAAAGAAGTTTGCTGAAAAAGCAGAGGAAATGAAGAAACGGTATTTACTTGAAGTGGCTGAGGTTGCTCAGACTGTATTGGTAACAGAGTATCGCGAATTTATGAAGATCCTTCTGGACATGCGATATGATTCAACGTT
>CALWLV010000082.1 GCA_944381595.1 uncultured Roseburia sp. | reverse complement strand
ACTGCTGAGCCAGTTTGGCGTTTAAGTTTCCAAGTGTGATCCAGCATTCTACCAAAATCATCGAGATCCGCGTTCTTATCTGTCAGGACACGTTCAGCATCATCAACCAGAGCAAGCATCTCTTTCAGCTGTGCCGTCTTATCCTGCTTTCCTGCTGCATTTGCTTTCTGCACGTCAGAAGAGAAACGAGTAAAACCGGTAAAGAACATCATCAAATTCTGATTGAGCTGCTTTTTTCTCTCCGGTGAAATAATAACCGGCAAGACTTCATATCCATCCGCATTAAAGTTGATACGGTTGAATCCACCAAAAGAAGCAGCAATTTGATCTTGCCATCCACCAGCTTCCTGGCAAAGATTCCGCTCAAGATAAATTGCTTCGTCTGCCAGTTTCTTCTTGTCAGCATACTTACCCTTCAAAGCGTAAAAAGCATTCAACATTCCAACCGCAAAAGAACTGGAAGTACCCAGACCAGAGCGTGCTGGGAGATCTGCTTCATAAGTAAGACGAATCTCATGCATGTCAAGCATTTTCATTGCATTTCGGATTGCAGGGTGCTGAATGTCGTCAATATTTGTTACACGCTCCGTCTTAGAATAGGACAGTTCCGTTGAATAATCAAAAAAACGCGGCAGATGACGTACATTTACATAACAGTATTTATCAAATGTAGTGGATAATACCGCTCCACCATTTCCTTTAAAAAAACTTTCCATATCCGTTCCACCGCCAAAAAATGACATTCGGAACGGTGTTTTTGTAATAATCATATTTCTCTACCCACCATTTACAATTCTTCTTCAATGTTTGTGCTTCAATTTTCTTTTTACAATCGCAAGGAAAAAAGCTGCTGTTCCCGGCACATCCTTAATATCAACAATTGAATGGGCATCAGTTTTTAAGAACTCACCCACCCATGCTAAAAATCCTATTCCAAATTCTTTTCTATGCCTTAAATCAGATATGTCATCCATTAGTGTTTTTCCTATTTCTACTGAAACAGCTGCTTCCTTCGGCAATGGCAGTCCCAACGCATCCAAACACCAGTAGTACGGTGCGTTCACTCCATTTTGAATTAACGCATATCCATTTCCACTGTGTCTAAAATTAATTTCATTCAAATACACGCCATTTTCACACACTAAAAACTCTATGTCGTACTGTCCTCTATAACCATTTTCATAAAGCTCATTTATAACTTTTAAATTTAGTTTATCAATGTCTTTTTCACATATAAATTGTGCCTTTGTTAAGCTTCCTCCACCATTTATTGGATATTCTCTAGTTTTTTTTATGTATCCGCCTGCAAAATGCTGTTTCAATGCACTCTGCCGCTCAGATAAAATACAACCGTAAGAGCACACCTCATATTTTTTAATTAGGAACTGTTGAACCAGTACGTTTTTATATCTTTTTTGGCTAAACACTTTCAGTCCCTTGCGTAATTCTTCTTTAGTTTTACAGATCAAGATATCATCTTTAGACCCTGTAGCCGATATTTCTGGTTTTATAATACAGGGAATAGATATATCGTTTATATTCAACTCGTTGGTGCCGCATTGAATACTCCATGTTTTCGCCATTGGAATCTGGTATTTGTCCGCAAACTTCTTTTGCTCCATTTTATCCATAAGGAAAGCAACTCTTCCAGGCGCATTGACAAAACCAGGTACAATAAATTTTTCCTTCAAAGCATTGTAATTGGAGTCTACAATATATGTTGCAAAATCAGAGCATGGGAAAATTACGGTCTTTTCTTTTTTTTCTGCATGATTCAGCAGCCAGTCCAACACCTTGTTTTCCTGCGGTGCAACTACAAACGTTCTGTTTTTTGCATATTTGGATTTACTTAAACATATATCTTCTAGGTCCTTATTTTCATGAATAAGGATTTCTATATCACACCCTATTGAACCGAGATTTCTTACAACGGCAAGTGTGTTATGGTGATCTGCACCAATTATTATCACTTTATTGTTAAATGGCTTCGTCATACTACCGCCTTCTCTCCGCATCTATTTTATCAAGTTAAAATTTCACCCAAAACTGCTGCTATATTTTTTTCCCAATTCATATGTTGCAAATGATACTGCACTGCATTTTCTGACATTACGCTTCTTGTAGTATCTATTTCCAGCTTCTGTAATGCGTCAACATAATCCTTTTCTCTTGAACAAATAAGCCCTGTCTTTTCATCATCAACAAACTGTGTCAATCCATCCGTATTCGACACGATCACTGGCACGCCAAACTTATATGCAATAGGAATCACGCCACTTTGCGTTGCTTCGATGTAAGGAAGTACTACTGACCTTGCATGGTGAAAAAGCCACAACATTTCTTCATCTAAAATGTAGCGATTTATCAGAATCACATTATCCTTCACCTGATTATAGAGTTCCCTTTCCTTGTGCGTCAGTTCACCACTTCCAGCAATTATTAATTTGTACTTATGATTTTGAATTTGAGAGAAAGCATTAAGCAAAATATCAATTCCTTTATATTTGTCTATTCTCCCAAAAAACAGATGGAATTGTTTTTCTGTAACCTCTGTCGGTCTAATTTCTTCAACATTCGGCACATGCGCACCCAAGCAGAAATAAACCAATTTACTTTTATTATGTGGTTTTAGAGTTTTATACTTTTCAAAAGAGACCTTTGAAAGCAGTAAAATATAATCAACTTCACTTTCAAGCTTATTGCTCAAGAAATGCGTATACTTTCTCCGCAATTTATGATAAAACGCTTCGTTCATCGGATGTGATCCGCCTGCATCATGTAACGTCAGCAGCATCGGAATCTTAGTGTGAATCAATTTTAAACCGATTTTTACCGTAATCATCGGGTTATCAACCAACCAAATCAAGTCCGCATTCAATTCTGCAATCTTATCTGAAATATCTTTAAGCACTTTCTGCTTTGAAAAAAAGCTTTTGATTCTATTTCCTGATTGTACAGACTGATAATAGATATAATTCTTCTTATTTTGTAGTTTGCTTTCCACTTCGACAGGAGCAACTACTATCACTTCATAACCCAAATCATTCAATTTAGTTTCTATGGTCTCTAAAAACTGGATGATACCGCCTTTAGTATTTCCCGTAATTAATACTATTTTCTTCATTTTGATCTCCCAATCTACTGTGAATTACTCCTGCCGCTTCTCTGCGATTCTCATCCCTACATAATAAAACAGGCACACTTATCACATATCTCTGCAGTTTTTCACAAAATACTTTTTCAGCGTACTACCCTCATATTTCACGCTTGCATAAGCAAACAACGCTTCAAGATCTTTGTAGAGCTTTTCAATGCTTTGCTCATCTTTAAAAGTAGGGCTTCCGCCCGGCATAAGCTCAGAGGAATGAATCATAAACATTGCATAATCTCTGTCTGACACATAAGTCTGATCTAACACATACTTCATCTCTTCCAGATTATCACCATTTGGTCTAATCCAAAGTTCCGTTCCCTTCATGGCATGCCAAATACTTCTAGCTAAGTTCTTGGCACTGGATGTCTTAAGAAAGAGCTTATGTGAACGAATAATGGTAACCGGAACCTCCAAAATGCTAGAACCATTTGATGTACAAATCGAATATGGTTTATCCTTCGCTGACGAATAGTCACTTC
>CALWLV010000081.1 GCA_944381595.1 uncultured Roseburia sp. | reverse complement strand
TCCGGCGGGGCTTATTAAAGTGCCTCTACTCTCGGTACTGCCATTCTGAATTTCTCAAAAAATCGGCAGATTGGTACTTTGGGTAGACATATCTATTTTTTTAGTGCAGTTTGCGGAAACTCAAGATATTATTCCTCCTTTGGAAAACGATATATTCAAAAAAGCCGGAATGAAAGATTCACACCGGCTTTTCACAACTATCTTATTACTTTCTTTGGACAGTTCTGTGCACACAAACCACAGTTTACGCACTCCTTATAATCGATATGGGCAAGAAAATCCGTCACAGTAACTGCTTCATTCGGACATTTCTTCACGCAGATAGAACATCCGATACATCCCGTACTGCAGACCTTGTTTACTTCCACACCTTTGTCTTTCGAATTACATTGAACGCGATATTTCTTATCATAAGGAATTATTTCAATCAATCCTTTTGGACATGCCTTGGCACACTTACCGCAGGCAACACATTTTTCCTTATCCACAACAGCTACACCGTTTTCTATTTTAATGGCGTCAAACTCGCAAGCTTCTACACATGAACCATATCCCATACATCCATAGCTGCATTTCTTTGGACCACCGCTGACATAAACAGCTTCTTTACAGGACATATTTCCTGAATATTCATATTTCATTCCTGCTTTATCACAGGTGCCGGCACATTTTACGAAAGCAATTTTACGCACTGTTTCTACTTCGATTCCCAGTATTTTTCCAATTTTTTCTGCTGTCGCAGCACCGCCCACCGGACAGGCATCTGCCGGTGCTTCTCCTTTGGCAACAGCTTCCGCTAATGCATCACATCCGGCATATCCGCATCCACCACAGTTGCTGCCAGGCAACGCATCTCGAATGGCCACTACCTTTTCATCTGTCTCTACTGCAAATTTTCTTCCGGCAATTCCCAGCAATAATCCGATTACCACTCCAACTCCGCCTACCACAAGACAGGCAAAAATTATTCCGGTCATATTCATAGACAAACCTCCATTTTCTATTTGCAGGAATTAAATCACCCCTGCGAATCCCATAAATGCCATGGCCATCAGTCCAGCCGAAATCAATACAATCGGCATCCCTTTTAAAGATGGTAAAATGTAGTTATATTCGATTTTTTCTCTGATACCTGCCATAATAATAATTGCAATTCCAAATCCCAAAGCAGTACAAATCGAATACACCAGTCCGGTGCCGATACCATAGTCATTCTGGATACAGGTAAGTGCTGTTCCAAGAACCGCACAGTTTGTTGTAATCAGCGGGAGATATACTCCGAGAGACTGATACAGAGCAGGCATTACCTTCTTTAATACCATCTCCACAAACTGAACCAATGCAGCAATGACGAGAATAAATACAATCGTATTTAAATAAGTCAGTTCTGCAGGAACCAACAGGAAAGAATAAATCAGATTTGTTACAACAGAAGATATTGCCATAACAAACAATACTGCACCACTCATTCCCGCTGCTGTTTTGATCTTCTTTGAAACACCCAGGAATGGACAAATACCAAGGAACTGACTTAAAATAACATTATTGACAATGGCAGCGCCGATTCCAATTTTAATCAATTCTAACATGTTAATTTCCTCCCTGCTCCTCTTTATTGATTTCTTCACATTTTGTCATGCAGCCGGCACAATTTCCATCGCAGGACTTTTCTTCCGGTTTTTTACCATTTTTTATCTTCATTTTATTCTGAATAATAACAAGTATGGCAAGAACGAAAAAGGCTCCTGGTGCCAGTGCAAAAATACCTACCGGCGTATCCCAGAACTGATAACCGAAAATTGCACCGGAACCGATAATTTCGCGAACTGCACCGAGAATTCCCAGAGCAAGCGTAAATCCAAGTCCCATGCCGAGTCCGTCAAACAAAGAGGCAAGAGGCGGATTTTTCGATGCATAACTCTCTGCACGTCCAAGAATAATACAATTTACAACAATCAAAGGAATATAAATTCCAAGTGCATCATTTAAAGCAGGCACATAAGCCTCCAGCATAAACTGCACAATGGTCACAAAACTTGCCACCACCACAATATATGCAGGAACCCGGACACCATCCGGAATAAATTTACGCAAAAGTGAAATCATTAAATTGGACAGTGCCAAAACTACCAGTGTGGAAAGCCCCATGCCAATTCCATTGATACAGGATGTGGTAACGGCCAATGTAGGACACATACCAAGCATCATCACAAATGTCGGGTTTTCCTTCACAATACCGTTATACAGGCGTTCCATTAATACATTATTCTTCTTCATTTGAAACACCTCCTTCTAATAGCAGGTCAACTATTTCACATGCCCCGTTGACACCTTTTGTTACAGCCCGGCTTGTAATCGTGGCACCGCTGATGGAGTCGATTACCACACCGTCGCCGCCGTCCTTATCTACCACAAAGGACTGTCCATCCATCGTCTGATTTACATATTGTTCTACAAAAGAATCATCCTTCGCCTTCATACCCAGTCCGGCAGTCTCCGCCAGAGTCAGGTAAGAAATACCAAGAACGGTCTTGTCTTTATCAATTCCTACAGAAAATTTGATATCTCCTGCATATCCCTCTTTTGCAGTCACAGTCACTACATATCCAAGCAGTTCACCCTCTTTATCCAGTGCCTGCACCACTTCATCCACTACCACTTCTTTCTCAGAATATGAAATGGATTTCTGTAATTCTTTCACATCTCCATCCATCTCCCCGAAATGATCTGCCTCAGCAAACACTTCCCGATAGGCATTTTGTTTCGACTTTTCTGCCTGAGCAGCCCTTGCGTCACTTGTGCCTTCATATACAGCGCCAAGCAAAAGACCTGATACTGCCGTGATGATAAAAAGGGCAATGGTATTTTTTAAAATCTGGTTCATATTTATGCCTCCTTTTTCTTCTTCACAGCACCAAACATCTTTGGAACAGTGTACTTCTCAATAATAGGAACTAACAGGTTACAGAAAATAATCGCATAGGACACACCCTCTGCGTTTGGACCAAACACGCGGAATACTGCCGTCAGAATACCAAGCAGCACACCGAACACAATCCTGCCCACCGGTGTAATCGGTGAAGTAGCATAATCCGTTGCCATAAAGAATGCACCTAACAATAACCCTCCGCCACAAATCTGGGCAGCAAGAAATTCTACATCAAATCCATGTCCTCCAAACAGAATCATACAAATCACAAAGGACAGAAGATAAAACAGCGGAATACGATAATCTATGATTTTCTTTGCAAGAAGATAAATTCCTCCAAGTAACAATGCAAGTGCTGATGTTTCACCAATGGTTCCTGCCTCAGTTCCAAGAAACATATCCATAAGCCCTGTTACTTCTCCACTGTCTTTTAACTGTTTCAAAGGTGTTGCTCCTGTTACCCCATCATATGCAAAGGTTGTCATCTGTTGGCTGAAAGACAGAAACAGAAAAACACGACCTGCAAGAGCCGGATTCATAAAATTCTGTCCGATACCGCCAAATACCTGTTTTGCCACAATAATGGCAAACACAGAACCAAGCGCAGTCATCCACAACGGAAGGCTGGCCGGCACGTTTAATGCCAGAAGCAATCCGGTCACCACTGCACTTAAATCACGAATCGTAACCTTCTGTTTTGTAAAATGCTGCCACAGCCATTCTGCCGCCACAGCTGCCACAATTGCGACTCCCACATTCAATGCAGCATGAACGCCAAAATTCCAGATACCAAATAATGTAGCCGGAACCAGCGCCAGAATCACATCCAGCATAATGGATGTTGTTGTTGTCTTATCCCTGATATGGGGATTCGATGATACATGATACATTTCACTCATTCCGATTCCTCCTACTTCTTTCTCCGATCCGCAAGAATGTCCTTACGCATGGATTTAATTGACTGAGTAAGGTTTCTCTTTGCCGGACAAATATAGGAACAACAGCCACATTCGCAACATTCCATTCCATTTAATGCAAGAAACCCTTCTTTATCTCCGTTTTCCGCCAGTACGGAAAGCTTTGCAGGCATAACCCGCCCAGGACAAACACTGACGCATCGTCCGCAATTAATACAATTTGACGGCTCCTGCTCCCGCACTTCATCTCTGGTAAAGCAAAGCAATGCGGAAGTGCCCTTTGTAACCGGGATATTCAAATCAAATAATGCAGTTCCCATCATTGGTCCTCCGCAAACGATTTTCTCCGGCTGAGACTTAAATCCCCCTGCCGCTTCTATGAGTTCCGCCATATTCGTGCCAATTGGCACACGGAAATTCTGAGGATTGGAAATGGCTTCACCAGTCACTGTGACAATTCTCTCTGTCAAAGGTACTTTGTTCTCCACCGCCTCATAAATGGCATATACAGTATCTATATTATTGACTACACAATTCACATCCGCCGGAAGCATGGAAGAATTCACCATTCTTCCCGTAAGAGCATAAATCAGTGTACGCTCTCCCCCCTGTGGATATTTGGTATAAACAGTCTTTACTGCGATATCCGGATCTCCCTTTACTGCCTCTTTCATCTTCACAATGGCATCCCGCTTATTATCCTCTATGGCAATAATGGCTTTTGCCTTTGGCAGCAGAGAAAGAACAATCTTTACTCCCTTGATAATCTGATCCGGATACTCAATCATCCTGCGATAATCGGAAGTCAGATATGGTTCACACTCTGCTCCATTGATAATATAATACTCAATTTCGTCAGCATTCTTTGGCGTCAGTTTTACCCCTGTCGGGAATCCTGCACCACCCATACCTACAATTCCTGCTTCTTTAATCAAATTTATTTTTTCTTCTTTTGTCAAATCTTCCGGCCCCCGTTCATCTGTCACCGGGACTTTCTCATATAATCCGTCATTTTCAATGACAATGGATAAACATTTTTCACCATTTGCAACCAGGCGCGGTTCCACACTTTTTACCGTTCCTGATACAGATGAATGGATATTTGCTGATATAGCTCCCATGGCAGCACCAATCTTCTGATTCACCAGAACCCTGTTACCCTTCTGTACAAGAGGGGAAGCCGGTGCTCCGATATGCTGTGAAAGAGGGATAACAATTTCTCCCTGCGGCGTGTAATCAGCAATCGGCGAACCTTTTGAGAGATCCTTTCCATCATTATGAGGATGCACTCCTCCTTTGAATGTAAGAACGGACATTTTTACACCTCCATCTTTTCTTTTTCACCTTACATATCATAATACATTTCGGCAAATTTCACAATATAAAAATAAAATTTCTATACATTTTTCTCTTTTCGTGTTATCATTTTTATAACAAATAACAAAGGATTACAAATCTTATTTATGAGGTATCAGTCATGAAAGTAATACGAAAAACTTTTTCACAAAATATACCAATGGATATGCTTCCATTTCCCTTGGACAAAAGTATATTTTTTGACATTGAAACCACAGGTTTTACAGCCCGGACATCGTTTCTTTATATGATTGGACTGGTACGTTTCTTACAGGAAAACCAGTTTGAAACAATCCAGTTTCTGGCAGAAGACAAATCAGAGGAACCTGTCATTTTGTACTCTTTTTTACAGGAAATAAAAGGAAAAAACTATCTGGTTTCCTTTAACGGAAATGGATTTGACCTTCCATTTCTTCGCAGCAAATGCCAGACATACCAGCTGATTTTTCCCGCTGACGCTTTGGAAAGTATTGACCTGTACAAGGAGGCCTGCCGATTTCAGCCTTTATTCCAGACTGAAAATATGAAACAGAAAACTCTGGAGATGTTTTTTGGAATTCACAGAGATGATACTTACTCTGGAGGAGAACTGATTTCTATTTATGAAGAATATGTCAGACAAAAAAAGGAATACTTAGAGGAGATTCTGTTTCTTCATAATTATGATGATATCTGCGGTATGATTTCATTGCTTCAGATATATTCCTACTCTTCTCTTTTTAAGGGAAATTTTTCCTCAGGAAAATACAGCATTCAGGAATACAGGGGATTTGACGGTTTGCCAAAAAAAGAACTGCTCTGCACATTACATCCGGATTACGCCATTCCGCAGAACATTTCTATTCCAAAAAATTCCATCTACCTTTCCCTCCATGAGGATACAGGAACCCTTCGTATCCCCGTTTATCAAGGGGAATTAAAATTTTATTATCCAGATTACAAAAACTATTATTACCTGCCAAAGGAAGACTGTGCCATACACAAAAGCGTTGCCTTCTATGTAGACAAGGAATTCCGTACCCAGGCGAAAGCATCCACTTGCTATATTAAAAAAAGCGGATGTTTTCTTCCTGAATTTGACCATGTGATTACACCCTGTTATAAAAAAGATTATCATGAAAAAACCTCTTATTTTAAGGCAGACGAAACCTTCTTTGATGATAAAGAGAAATTAAAACTTTATATAAGTCATATCCTCAGCACTTTTATAAAATAATAACATTAATTACCAGTGTATTTTAAAATCTTCGTCACATAATAGTAGTGTAACACAAATAAAGTGTTCAAAAATAATTAAAGGGGGATTTTAAAATGTCTAATTCATCTAACAAGACAAACATTCCAGAGGCTAAAAGTGCTATGAACAAATTCAAGATGGAGGTTGCCAACGAAATTGGTGTTCCTTTATCTGACGGCTACAACGGAAACTTAACTTCTGCTCAGAACGGTAGTGTGGGTGGATATATGGTTAAGAAGATGATTGAAGCTCAGGAAAGACAGATGGCTGGCAAATAAATAAAGCCAGAATGCAAAAAGTACCCGTGCAGTCACAGCTCTGCACAGGTACTTTTTCTTTTCCGGCATATATCTCTATCTCATCAGCATCTGGGAGATGGATTTTAAAATATTGTCATTGACTTTAATTAATGTTTTTAAAAAACTTACTACAGATCCCATAACTACCGCATTGCCATTACAGGTCTGTACCACGCCGATACTCAAATAAATGAAATTATCTTCCAGACTCATAAATTCCTCCGGAGAAATATTCCCACTTTCCATGCCTTTGATTATACATAATTGATTTGATATGCTAAATACCCTCTGGATATCTGTAAGAAGCTGCTCCAGAGTTACATCTTTTTCATCCTCAACCACAAGCCCGGTATCACCGATTACTTCAGCTGTCAGTACTTCTTTGGCATACCGCTCTACTTCTTCTTTCCAAACTTCACTATCCCTGGATTCCACATGAATGAAAATGGATTTAATCAGACATTTTAAATAGGATACATGAAGTTTTTCCAACGGTTTTCCGCTTTTCTTTACATAATCCATTTCTTCCAGTTCGTTTAAATCAATCATGGTTGCACGGATATTATTGCGCAGGACTTCCGGCTGCATTTTTATCTCCGGATCCACTCCAAATGCATCACAGATATCGCCCCATGCTTTACGCATGTCCTGCAAAGCCTTATCCACATCTTCCAGATTATTTACTTCTTTAAAATCGTTGTTCATATCTTTCTGCCTTTCCGATTTTTATTCCATCATCAGTTTTTTAAATGTTTTCTTACCTTTTTTCAGAATAACCCCCTGCTTCAACGCTTCTTTTGTGATCTCATGCTTAATATCTTTGACTTTCTCACCATCCATGGTCACACCACCCTGCTCTACAGCACGTCTTGCCTCAGAACGGGATTTTACCATATCTGCCATTACCAATGCTGAAAGGATATCGATGGTTTCATTTTCTCCTAAATCACTGTCTGTAACAATGGTCTTTGGCATATTTTCATCGGATGCACCGCCTGCAAATAATGCTTTGGAAGCTTCCTCCGCTTTCTTTGCCTCCTCTTCTCCATGAACCAGTTTGGTCAGCTCAAATGCAAGAATTTCCTTCGCCTTATTTAACTGACTGCCTTCCCAGGAATCCATAGCGTCGATTTCTTCCAGCGGAAGGAAGGTCAACATACGGATACATTTTAATACGTCTGCATCAGCTACATTTCTCCAGTACTGGTAGAACTCATATGGAGAGGTCTTCTCCGGATCCAACCATACAGCGCCGGACTGTGTCTTGCCCATCTTCTTTCCTTCTGAATTCAGCAGCAATGTAATCGTCATAGCATGGGCATCTTTTCCTAATTTTCTACGAATCAGCTCTGTACCGCCAAGCATATTGCTCCACTGATCATCCCCGCCAAACTGCATATTACAGCCGTATTTCTGGAATAACTGATAGAAATCGTAACTCTGCATAATCATGTAGTTAAACTCCAGGAAACTTAAACCTTTTTCCATTCTCTGCTTATAACATTCTGCTGTAAGCATACGATTGACCGAAAAATGAGCGCCCACTTCTCTCAATACATCGACATAATTTAAATCCAAAAGCCAGTCTGCATTATTGACCAGCAGAGCTTTTCCCTCTGAAAAATCAATGAAACGGCTCATCTGCTTCTTGAAACAATCTACATTGTGCTGAATGGTTTCTGTTGTCATCATCTGACGCATATCTGTTCTTCCAGATGGGTCCCCAATCATGGCTGTACCGCCGCCAATCAGTGCAATCGGCTTATTCCCTGCCATCTGCAGTCTCTTCATCAAACAAAGTGCCATAAAATGTCCGACATGAAGGCTGTCTGCAGTTGGATCAAATCCAATATAAAAAGTTGCCTTTCCATTATTTACCATTTCTCTGATTTCTTCTTCATTTGTCACCTGGGCAATCAGTCCCCTGGCCACTAATTCATCATAAATCTGCATTTCTTTTTACCTCTCTGTTCACCTTTCTTCAACATATAATAAAATCAAAAACGCCCTTCTGATAAAAAGAAGAACGTCTCTTTATCAAAAGGGCGAAAATATCCGCGTTACCACCTTTCTTCACAGATTGCTCACACAACCTGCCTCTGGGAGTACCTTATATACTCCTGCCATATAACGGTAGCTCCCGTCACAGCCTACTGAGAATTCTCTGTTCGGTGTGCAGCTCATGGATGTATTCCTGACCGTTTCCTCCGGGCCTCTCATCAACCGGCACCTTTCTGTGGATTTCTCCAGTCAGTACTCTTTCCAATCACAGCCTTTGCTTATAAATGGTATATTAAATGTTTTTCTTAAATTTGTCAAGAAAAATTATATATTTCATCCTTCTGCATATACTATGTGCAGAATCACTATGGAGGTACTGTCGTGAAACATCTGAAAAACTACTGCATTGCCGGAACTATTTTTGTACTGATTATAGGTACCCTTGCTCATTTTGTCTATGAATGGACCGGAAATCAAACCTTCGTTGGCTTCTTTTTTCCTGTCAACGAATCCACTTGGGAACATATGAAACTGATTTTCTTTCCCATGTCTTTCTTCTGTGTCTATCTTCACCTGAAATTCCGAAAAGAAAATCGTTGCCTTTCATCTTCTATTCCATTGGGAATTCTGACAGGGACTTTCTCCATTCCCGTTTATTTCTACACTTACACAGGCATTCTCGGATATCATATGACAGCTTTGGATATCGGCACTTTCATTCTTGGCACACTGACCGGATTTTTTGTATTATACAAAAATGCTGTTTCCTGTAAATGGAGAACTGCAAACATACCTCTGTATGTCCTTCTTTTTGCTGTTTTCCTGTGTTTTATTTTCTTCACTTATCACCCACCGGCTATCAATTTGTTCTCCAGTCCGGGATGAAGTTATAACAAAAATCAACAAATAGTATTTATGGTGTGCACTCTTTCTACTTTGCCAAAAATTAATTATTTCGTCCATGGCTTTCAATTCGGCTGTGGACTTTATGACTTGACGTTTTAAATTGTTGATATCTTTTTTCATATCCTGTATTTCTGAAAGAATTAAATCAATTTTTTCACTATCTGTCATACTATCACTCCTTTAGTATATTTAGATAAAAATTATAGCATAAAAAAGGGAAAGTCTATTCAATTTAAATGATAGGTTAAAACTATAGCTGATTAGCTTTCACTTGATTGAAAAGATACTATCATACATTTCAGGTCATTTTTGCCTCTCAAAGTTCGACATATACATAATATAAATTTACCAGAAAAGAAATGGTGATAATGAACGAGTTAGCGTTACTGGTTGATGATTATATCAATAGTAAAGGAATTAAATACAATTTCATTTCTGACAAGCTTGGAATAACCAGACAAGCTTTATACCAATGGCTACGAAAGAAAAATTTTAGTATCGACGATGCAAATCGCATTCTTGCCGTCATTGGTTATAAAATCGAGTATGAAATAAAGCCTTTGGAATATTGAATTTGCAAAGTACAATATGTTATAAAAAGAGTGTAACTCCCTTTGATAATTCAATAGGAATTACACTCTTGAAATGATTATAGTTGTTTAGTCTTCAATGTTATTTTGTGTGTCTTCAATTAATTCATTGATTAAAATTTGACATAGGACCAATCTTATAATAGAACTTTATTTATCCATATTGAATTAAGCATTTATAACAGCACTTTCCACTCAGCT
>CALWLV010000080.1 GCA_944381595.1 uncultured Roseburia sp. | reverse complement strand
ATATCCAGACTACGGAAAAGATCTACGGTATTCTGCCACAATTTGTCGAACCACATCTTGCTGTCCTCCGGCTTGCAGACTACAATCATCTCCTGCTTCTCAAACTGATGAATACGGTATACACCACGCTCTTCGATACCATGGGCGCCCTTCTCTTTTCTAAAACATGGAGAATAGCTGGTAAGAGTATATGGAAGCTTCTCTTCGTCCAGAATTTTATTGATAAATTTACCAATCATGGAATGTTCACTGGTACCAATCAGATATAAATCTTCTCCTTCAATTTTATACATCATGGCATCCATCTCGGTCTGTGACATAACACCTGTTACCACATTGCTGCGAATCATAAAAGGTGGTACGCAATAAGTAAATCCTCTGTCAATCATAAAATCTCTTGCATAAGAGATGACTGCAGAATGAAGTCTTGCAATATCTCCCATCAGATAATAGAAACCATTTCCAGCCACTTCTCTTGCGCTGTCTAAGTCCAGTCCGTCGAAACTTTCCATAATTTCTGAATGATATGGAATTTCATAATCCGGCACAACCGGTTCTCCAAACTTCTGAACTTCCACATTTTCGCTGTCATCCTTGCCCACAGGAACGGATTCATCAATGATGTTCGGAATCACAAGCATAATGTTGTAGATTTTTTCTTCCAGTTCTTTTTCCTTTGTTTCCAAAGATGCAAGCAGCTCACCCTTCTCTGTTACCAGTTTTTTGGTGTTTTCTGCTTCTTCCTTCTTTCCCTGTGCCATCAGTGCGCCAATCTGCTTGGAAATCTTATTTCTCTCTGCACGAAGGGCATCTGCCTCCTGTTTTGTCTTTCTGCTTTCCGCATCCAAGGCGATCACTTCGTCTACCAGAGGAAGTTTGCTGTCCTGAAATTTCTTTTTTATATTTTCCTTTACGATATCCGGATTTTCTCTTAAAAATTTAATATCTAACATTTTCTATATTCCTTTCACTATTCACTTTTTTCTTCCTCTGTATGAATCATTTGGATAGAAAGTTCTTCCAACTGTTTCTCATCTACTATATTTGGTGCGTCGGTAAGCAGACAGGATGCATCCTTTACCTTCGGAAATGCAATGACATCACGGATGCTGTCACATTTTGCCATGAGCATAACCAGACGGTCAAGACCATATGCCAGACCTGCATGTGGAGGAACACCATATTTGAAGGCGTCTAACAGGAAGCCAAACTTTTCATTTGCAACTTCTTCTGTCATACCAAGTGCTTTGAACATTCTCGCCTGTACATCTGCCTGATGAATTCTCACACTACCGCCACCGATTTCAGTACCATTTAATACAATATCATATGCCTTAGCTCTGACTGCTCCCGGATCGGATTCCAGTTTATCCAAATCTTCATCCATCGGCATGGTAAATGGATGATGCATAGCCACAAAACGTTCCTCTTCATCGGACCACTCAAACTGAGGGAATTCTGTAATCCATACGAAACGATATTCGTCTTTCTTCAATAATCCCATCTGTTCTGCCAGCTCCACACGAAGCGCTCCTAACACATTCCATACAATCTTATTTCGGTCTGCTGCAAACAACAGTAAATCTCCCGGCTCTCCTTCCAGCATGGATACGATGGCTGCCATTTCTTCCTCTGTCATGAATTTTGCAAAGGAAGATTTTAAGCTGCCGTCCTCCTGAATGGCTATGTACGCCAGACCTTTTGCTCCATAACCCTTGGCAAAGTCCACCAGTGCATCGATTTTCTTTCTTGGCATGCTTCCCTGACCCTTTGCATTGATACCACGAACACTTCCGCCATTTTCAATCGCTCCGGTAAATACGCCAAATCCGCAATTTCTTACGATATCCGTAATATTCTTTAATTCCATGCCAAATCTTAAATCTGGTTTATCGGAACCAAAACGATCCATTGCTTCCTGCCATGGCATTCTCTGAATTGGAAGTTCTACCGTCACTCCCAGTATCTCTTTAAATAAATATGCCAGCAATCTCTCATTGACATCAATGACATCATCCACATCCACAAAGGACAGCTCCATGTCAATCTGGGTAAATTCCGGCTGGCGGTCTGCACGCAAATCTTCATCACGGAAACATCTGGCAATCTGTACATAACGGTCATATCCGGCACACATTAACATCTGCTTAAACAACTGAGGAGACTGTGGAAGTGCATAGAATTTACCCGGATGAACACGGCTTGGCACCAGATAATCTCTTGCACCTTCCGGTGTACTCTTTGTCAGCATCGGCGTCTCAATTTCAAGGAAACCTTCCCTGGTTAAAAATTCTCTCGTCAGGGTTGCCACTTTGCTTCTCATGATAATATTGGACTGAATATCCGGTCTTCTCAGATCCAGGCAACGATATTTTAAACGCAATTCCTCTTTTGTATTGATATTTTCCTCAATCGGGAATGGAGGAGTCTCTGATTCTGAAAGAATTCTCAGAAGAGTTGCTTTCAGTTCAATGTCACCGGTTGCAAGATTCTCATTGACTGCTCCCTCTCTCTTTGCAATCTTACCTGTCACTGCAATGACATATTCACTTCTTAAGGTACCTGCCTTAGCAAATCCTTCTGCTCCCACTTCATTTTCATCAAATACAATCTGTAATATACCGGAACGGTCTCTTAAGTCCACGAAAATGAGACTTCCTAAATTTCTTCTCTTCTGAACCCATCCCATTACAGTTACTTCTTCTCCAATATTCTGGCTGGATACTTCTGTACAACGATGACTTCTTTTCAGTCCTTTCATTGATTCTGCCATGTTTCTTACCTGTCCTTTCTTCTATTTCGCAAAGAATTCCTTGAATTCTTCATATCCCTGAGCCATCAGGGTTTCTTTCTGGAATTTCTTATTTTTATTCATGCGGGCAACCAGCACCTGGGTGCCATCTTTACGCATTTCCTGCGCTTCTGCTATTATATCGCAAAGAGCTGAGGAATCAACACCTTTTTCAATGAGGTATGCAATCTTTTTACTCTGATTTGGTACCTGGAAGCCACTCTCCAGCAACAATAACACAATACGTTCAAAACCGATGGAGAAACCACAGGCAGGCACATCTTTGCCGGTGAATTTTCCAATCATCTTATCATAACGTCCGCCGCCGCCGCATGCAATTCCCAGTTCCGGCATGGCGATTTCAAAAATAGTTCCGGTATAATAAGACATTCCTCTTACCAGTGTCGGGTCAAATACCAATTCGAAGGAAGAAGATTTGGTTGCTCTCACGCTGTCGATAATTTCTCTTAAGCCATTCTTTACCTCTTCTTCCAGATATTCTCCTAATTCATCATAGATATACAACAGCCCATTCTCTGCCTGCTCAAACCCTTTAAATAAGGAAAGATATTTATCGATAGATTCTTTTGCAAATCCATTTTCTTCCAATTCTGCTGCCACGCCCTCAAGACCAATCTTATCCATTTTATCCAATGTGATAAACACACTGTCATAATCTTCTTCTGAAAATCCGCTGTATGCTGCCATGGCCTTGAGAATTCGTCTGTCATTAATCTTAATCTGGAAGTTTGTAAAGCCCAGTTTTCCCAGTGTTGTGGTGGTAGCAAGAATCAGCTCGATTTCTGCCAGATTGGAAGGCTCTCCCAAAATATCAATATCACACTGATAGAACTGACGATATCTTCCTCTCTGAGGACGATCCGCTCTCCACACACTGCCAATCTGCAGCGCCTTAAATGGAGATGGCAGATCATTTGCATGATTCGAATAAAAACGTACCAGAGGAACTGTCAAATCATAACGAAGGCCGCTGTCAACCAGATCATTTTCTTCTTTTGCCTCTTCCAGTTTCAGCTTTTCTCCTCTTTTTAATACTTTGAAAATTAACTTTTCATTTTCACCGCCCTGCTTACTGTTCAGGTTTTCAATATGCTCCACACATGGTGTTTCGATGGATGTGAATCCAAATTTTCCATAGGTTTCCTTAATCACACTGATTACATAATCCCTGATTTTCATCTCCTCCGGTAAAATATCTTTCATGCCTGTCACAGGCTTCTTCTTTAATGCCATGGTTTCCTCCTGTATTTTCTTCTAAATTAAATTTTTCTTCAATGTTCTGATCACATCCATATCATTGACCATATTCATAAGACATAAAAACAATCTCATATCATATTTCTGTACATCACAAATCATAAGTTCCAATGCTGCGTTGGCATCATGGGCCGGGCGATATGCCTTCTTTGTGGTGAGTGCCGCAAACACATCGCAGATTCTGAGAATTCTTGCTCCCAAAGGAATCATATCTCCAAACAGATTGCTGGGATACCCGGAACCGTCATAATTTTCATGATGAAACAAAATACTTTCCTGTATCGCAGAGGAATATCCCTCCGCCTTCACTGCCTCATAGCCGAAAAAAGGATGCTGTCTTAAATAATTCATCTGCTTTATGATCAGATTGTCTGTTCCCTGTTCCACATACATGAGTTTAGACGCACGGATTTTCCCGATATCATGCAGCATTCCTGCCACTGCCATTTCATCACATATTTCTCTGGAAAGTCCCGCTTCCAATGCCAGATGATAAGCGAGATTACTCACATATATGCCGTGACTGAGCGTTGTATCAAATTCCTCCTGCTCCAGTTCCTCATTTTGCAGTAATTCCAATAAGTCCATGTAAAAATCTCTTCTTTCTTTCTATCATCTCATCTATCCGATCCATATATTGATCCACATTTTTTACATTTTCCACTCTCTCGATGCGATTTTCTTCCGGCAGTACATACTTGGTAATTGCTCCTGCTCCCAGAGCTATAATGGTCTCTTTCTCTTCCATAATCAAGATGTTATACAGACCTTCTTTTCCCTCTCTTGCATACCCCACATTTTCCATGTTTCCTGCAATATTTTTCTGACGATAGAGATAATAAGGATTCATATTCATTGCTTCTGCTGTCTGTCTGCAAAGATTCATCATCTCACTACTGTTTTCTATCGTGAAATCCTGATACTGTTCCCTCTGAATATTCAATCTTGCCGCACGCTTTAATGCAAGAGAATGGATGGTAATGCTGTCCGGATTTAACTTCCTTACTTCTTCCATGGAATGTCTGACTTCCTTTATGGTTTCCTTCGGCAATCCCACGATGAAATCCATATTAATATTCTGAAATCCCATGGCTCTTGCCAGTGCAAACTTTTCTTTCACCTGTTCCACGGTATGATATCTTCCTATGAAATCCAGTGTTTCCTGATTCATGGTCTGAGGATTAATGGAAATACGAGTTACTCCATATTTTTGCAGCACTGCAAGTTTTTCTTCTGTGATACTGTCCGGTCTTCCTGCTTCCACGGTAAACTCCTGACAATGGCTAAAGTCAAATTTCTCCCGGACCGCCCCTAACAGCAAATCCAGCTGTTCCGGTTCCAGTGTGGTAGGTGTTCCTCCTCCCACATATACAGTATTTAACTTCCTGTCTTTGAATTTTTCTGCCACATAGGACATCTCCGATAGCAGAGCCTGCACATAACGACCGGATTTTTCTTTGTAAGCTCCGATTGGATAGGACGTAAAAGAACAGTATAGACATGTGGTAGGACAAAAAGGAATCCCAATATACAAACTGTAACCGTCCTGATAATCAATTTTCTGTAACAGATTCCGTTCGCGCCTTGCTATCTCTGTTCCCAATGCAATCTTCTCTTCGGAAACGTAGTAGGTCTCTCTGTAAAAGCGGGCGATTTCCTCGTCCGTAATATCCGGATGTTCTTCCATCATTCCCAGTGCAAGTTTCGTTGGGCGAATGCCTGTCAATGCTCCCCAGGGAAGGGTCGTATGGGTTACCTCACTTAATACCTGATAAATCAGGCATTTCAGTTTCATCTTCACATATTTTTTTTCGGTACTCTCAGGCCTTCCTTCCCTGCTGATACAGTCACAGGATACCTGCATCGTTTCCCCCATCTGAATATCCAGCATCTTTCCTTCCATCTTTTCTCCCGACTGAGCGAAAAATGCATTACAAAGAACTTTTGATTCATATAAAAATTCTTCACTGTCTATATTTAATTTGATCTCCATCAAAGAAAATCCTTTCTTTTCTCTTATCTATTGTCTATCTATAAGGAAGATTTTTCCTTTCTTCCCTTATGGTAGTAGCAAGACCGTGTCCCGGATACACCATGACATCATCCTGTAAAACCAGTAATTTTTCTTTTATATTGTGAAATAGTGCTGTTCCGCTGGATGTTGGAAAATCATATCTTCCCACACTTCCTGCAAACAATGTATCTCCGCTGAATAATACCTGTTTTCCGTCACTCTCCACCAGATAACACATTCCTCCTGCCGTATGTCCCGGAGTGCTAATCGCTTTTATATCCAGTCCTGCAACATGCAGCACTTCTCCATCTTTTACATCATAATCTGCCTCAATGCCAAATCCATGGGTTCCCATGACAGAGGAAAGGTTCTTGTAATCACTCATTAATACTTCTTTCTCCAATTCATTGGCATAAATCTTCACTCCATAATGGCGTTTGAGTTCCATGGCCGCCCCAATATGGTCATAATGTCCATGGGTCAGCAATATGGCTTTCACCGTCAGATTTAACTGTTCCACCTTTTGTATGATGATTTCTGCCTGATCTGCCGGATCGATTACCACACATTCCCTACTCGGGGACCGGGATACCAGATAACAGTTTGTGGCAATGGGACCTAATACCAGTCTGTGAATTATGATTTCATTCATCTTGTCAAACTCCTTTAACTGCTTGCACGTTCAATGTCAAGGACATTATCAATGGCTCTTATTTTATCTATAATCTTTGTCATCTGTGACTTGCCCTGCGTCAGGAAAGAAACCTCAATGGTAGCAATTTCCTGTTTATTGGTACGGCTGTTAATGGCGCGCATATCAATATCGTTCTCTGTAAACACTCTGGAAATATCCGCCAAAAGTCCTTTGCGGTTGTTGGCAAAGATTTTAATCTCGCCCACATATTTCTGATCCGATTTTTCCTCCAGACTGCTCTCTTCCCATTCCGCCTCAATCACACGGGCACGCTCCACCTCCGGCAGAGACATGATATTTACACAATCGGTACGATGGATGGATACACCTCTTCCTCTTGTAATAAATCCGACAATCTCATCCCCCGGCACCGGATTACAACACTTGGAATATCGAACGGAAATATCATGGGTTCCCTTCACTACAATGCTGCTCTTTGGCTTAATCACATACTTCCTATCCTTGTTCTCAGAAATTTCCTCTAAAATCTGTTCGTCTGTAATAATCTTTTTATGTTTCTTTTCATACTCTTCCAGCAATTTATTGATAATCTGGCCTTCCTTCAGACTGCCATGGCCAACGGCTGCCATCATGGAATCCCAGTCACGAAAACTGTATTTCTTAAATAATTTCTCAAGATACTCCGGTTTGGTCAAATCACTTAAAACGATTCCCTTCGCTTTACAGTACTTATCCACCAGACCTTTTCCCTTAATAATATTTTCTTCTTTTAATTCACCCTTAAACCACTGATTAATCTTATTCTTAGCCTGGGTGCTTTTTACAATCTTTAACCAGTCACGGCTTGGTCCCTTGGAATTTTGAGAGGTGATAATCTCAATCCGGTCTCCGTTCTGAATC